>JALVAU010000236.1 GCA_027011025.1 Campylobacteraceae bacterium
GTGCATAACATCGCCATCTTGTACTATATAGTCTTTGCCCTCTAGTCTCATTTTTCCTGCCTCTTTGGCACCGTGTTCTCCGCCGTTTGCTATGAAATCATCATATCCTATAACCTCTGCTCTTATAAAGCCTTTTTCAAAATCATTATGTATGACCGAGGCTGCTTTTGGAGCTCTCCAGCCTTTTTGGATAGTCCAAGCTCTTACCTCCTTGACGCCGGCCGTAAAGTAGCTGATGAGATTTAGTTTTGCAAATGCCGTGTGGATGATCTTGTCCAGGCCAGACTCTTTGACTCCTAGTTCACTCAAGAACTCTTCTGCCTCCTCCTCTTCAAGACCGACAAGCTCTTCTTCTATCTTGGCACAAAGCACAATAACCTCTGCTCCAACCTCTTTGGCATGTTCTTTTACAGACTCTACAAACTCATTCTCATCTAGTAGAGAATCTTCATCAACATTGGCACCATATATGATAGTTTTTCCAGATAAAAATCTAAGCTCTTTATTTAAATCAGCAAAAATTTCACTATCTTTTTTAGGAAAATTACTTACAGGCTTAAGCTCATCCAAATGCTCTTTAAGCTCAAGTGCAATTTCGAGTATAGGTCTTGCTGATTTGTCTGCTTTTGATTGTCTATTGAGTTTCTCTATCTTCTTATCAAGTTGTTCTACATCAGCTAGTATCAGCTCTGTTTCTATAATCTCTATATCTCTTAAGGGGTTGATCTCACCCTCTACATGTACAACATTTTCATCTCTAAAACATCGAACCATGTGGAGTATGACTTCTACCTCTCTTATGTTTGATAAAAATTGATTTCCAAGTCCTTCTCCCTTGCTAGCACCCTTTACAAGTCCTGCAATATCTACAAAATCAACAGTGGAGTATTGTAATCTTTCTGGATTTACTATCTTTGCTAATTCACTTAGTCTGCTATCTGGCACAGGAACTACTGCTTTATTTGGCTCAATTGTGCAAAATGGATAATTTTCACTTTGTGCATTTTGTGCTTTTGTCAGAGCATTAAAAGTTGTTGATTTTCCTATGTTTGGTAGTCCTACTATCCCTACGCCTAATCCCATTATTTCACTTCCTTATGCACATTGTTCATTTGATAATAAAAATCTTTGAGCCAGTAAACACACATCCTTACACCCGCTCCACTAGCTCCTGTTTGGTTATATCCCCAATCCTTTTCTACATATGCAGGTCCGGCGATATCAAGGTGAAGCCATCTATCTTTATACTCATCTCTTATGAAATTATCCAAAAATAGTCCAGCCGTCAAAGCTCCACCATATCTTGAAGTTGATATATTTGATATGTCAGCTACTGAACTTTTAAGGAGTTTTTTTAAGTATCTATTAAATTGAAGTGTACTTGCTAGTTCACCACTCTTTTTTGCTGATTTTAGAAATGAGTGTTTAAGGCCAGAGTCATGGCTCATCACTCCACTTGTATATTCTCCTAAAGCTACGACGCAAGCTCCTGTAAGAGTTGCTAAATCAACAAGGTAATCAGGCTTCAAGTCTTGTGCAAAATCCAAACAGTCTGCCAAGACCAATCTTCCCTCAGCATCAGTATTTCTCACCTCTATAGTTTTTCCGTTTCTAGCCCAAAGTACATCATCTGGTTTATAAGCATCTCCACCTATCATATTTTCCGCAGCTCCTATGATGGAGTGAATTTCAAATGGAAGCTTAAGCATGGCGGCCGCTTTTATGATATGTATAGCCGCACTAGCTCCACTCTTGTCTGATTTCATAGTCACCATGTGCTCACTTGGTTTTAGGCTGAGTCCACCGCTATCATAGGTCAATCCTTTACCAACAAATACAAATCTCTTTTTTGCATTTGTGGGTTTATAGCTCAAATGTATAAGTCTAGGTTTTTCACTACTCGCCTTTGCGACCGCCAAAAATGCCCCCATATTCTCTTTTTTGAGAAATTTTTCATCTCCTATAAAACAATCAAGCCCATCTATTTCATCAGCCAAACTTTTTGCATAGTCTGCAAGTTTCTCGGGAGTCATATCAAATGGAGTAGTATTTACTATATCTTTGGCACTATTTGTCGCATCTGCTATGATGAGAGCTTCATCAATTGCTTTTTTGGTAGATTCTATATTGTATATTTTGCCGTTATAGTCTTCAGTAGATATTTTGATAGTTTGGATTGAGCTTTTCTCTTTCTTGTTTTTGTATTTATCAAAACTGTAAGTTCCAAGTAGAATACCCTCAGCTATTGCTCTTGCATTTATAGGTGGGCAGTTTTTGGTATACAATCCAACCTTAACACTCTTATAGTTACTCTTTTTGATAGCTTGCAAGGCATTTGATACAGCAAGTCTTATATCATCACTCTCAAGTGAGTCGGCAACAGCATATACTGTGTCGCTGGATGCGAGATATACCACCTCTTCACTTTGGGCTTTAAAGCCAACTTTTGTTAATAAGTCTGTATCGCTTATCCATCTGTGTGTCATATTTTCATCTATAACAAGAGTGATTTTACAATCAGCCTCTATCTTATTTAATTCTATGTCTAAAATTTCAAAATTCATATTTTTCCTCTGTTTTTTAATGTATTACTTATGTTTTAGTCTATGTTTATGAGAGATTGGGCTTGTATCATATCTTTATCGCCTCGTCCGGATAGATTTACAATGATGAGTCTATTTTCCAACTCTTCTTTTTTCATCTTTTTTAGGTAAGCTATAGCATGTGAACTCTCAAAAGCCGGTATAATTCCCTCTTTTTGACTCAGCCAAACAAAGGCATCAAGTGCCTCTTTGTCTGTTATGCTTTCATATCTTGCCTTTTTCAAATCCTTTAGATAGGCATGTTCTGGTCCTATTCCAGGATAATCAAGTCCGGCAGATATAGAGTAAGCCTCTTTTATCTGACCATCATCATCTTGAAGAAGATAACTCATCTGACCATGCAAAACTCCGGGTGATCCTTTGAGTAAAGAGCAACCATGTTGATCTGTGTCAACTCCTTTGCCACCTGCTTCTATACCTATACATGTAACACCATCTTCATCCAAAAAGTGACTAAAAATACCCATAGCATTACTTCCGCCACCTATACAGGCGATAACACTATCTGGTAGTTTTCCCTCTTTTTTAAGTATTTGTGCTTTTGCTTCATAGCCTATTATTGCTTGAAAATCTCTAACCATCATAGGGTAGGGGTGAGGACCTGCTACGGTTCCTATTATATAAAATGTATCTCTTGCATTTGTCACCCAGTATCTTATGGCATCATTCATAGCATCTTTTAGAGTTTTACTCCCGCTTTTAACTGAGTGTACTTTTGCTCCTAAAAGTTTCATACGAAAGACATTTAATTCTTGTCTTTTTACATCTATCTCACCCATAAAAATATCACATTCTAAGCCTAAAAGAGCGGCTATTGTAGCTGTTGCAACTCCATGCTGTCCTGCTCCTGTTTCTGCTATCACTTTTTTCTTGCCTAGTCTCTTTGCTAAGAGACCTTGAGCGATAGTGTTATTTACTTTGTGAGCTCCTGTGTGATTTAAATCTTCTCTTTTAAGGTATATTTTTGTATTTAACTCTTTAGATATATTTTTTGCATAGTAGAGTGGAGAAGGGCGACCTACATATTCATTAAAATAGTAATTTACCTCTTTCCAAAAATCTCTATCAAATCTTACTTTTCCATACTCTTTGTTTAACTCAATTAGTGTTGGCATTAAAGTCTCCGGAACATATCTGCCTCCATAACTAAAGCCATCTTTCTCAAAATCTCCAAAGTGTCCATTTGAGTTAGGGTCAAATTTGGATTTTTTTGGTATGTACATTAATTGATCTCCAAAACTGAATAAACAGGCGTTATCTTCTTTATATCTGTATCTCCACCAAGAAATTTTAAGTTTATAACAAAACAAGCTTCTAAGCAGTTTGCTCCAGCTTTATTTATCAGTGTAACTGCTGCTTTTGCTGTGCCTCCTGTTGCTATTAAGTCATCTATTAAAAGTACATTTGGTTTGTTTTTTTTGCACTTAAAAGCATCTATATGGATCTCAACCTCATCCACTCCATACTCTAGAGAATATTTTTCACTTATAGTGGTATATGGCAATTTTCCGGGTTTTCTTATAGGAACAAATTTCACACCAAGCATTGTTGCAAGAGATGCTCCAAATATAAATCCTCTACTCTCTATACCGGCTATATAATCTATATCTTGGTTTTTATATCTAGCTTCAAGATGCTCCATCAAAAGAGTGTAAGCTTTTTCATCTCCTAAGAGTGTTGTTATGTCTTTAAAACCGATACCGGGTTTTGGAAAATCTTCCACCGTTCTAATTGAATTTAATAAAATCTCTTTTTGATTATCACTCAACTCTTTCATTCTGTATTTCTCCGCTCTATTTAAAAATTTTTATTTTTAGGTAAACAAAAAAGCCTGTTATGAGAATAACAGTTCCATATGCAATCAAATCTGTCATAAAAGTGCCTCAATTTTGCTTTCCAAATCTTTTATATGCTGTCTTAGCTTCTCGTTTTCCATTCTATATTGTGAATTTCTAGTCCTTAATGATTTTAAATCATTTTTTATTTTACTTAATTCATCACTTAGTATATCTATATTTCCAAGTGATCTTTGAAGTTGTATTTGGTATTTTCTGATAACTACTTCAGCATCACCTAGAGTCTCTTTTATGATAATAGTACCTTTTTTTTCTTTGCGAAGTAGAGTACGATAGTAAAAAACCATCACTAAAAGATAGATACTAAGAGAGAGTAAAACTGTGGTTATCAGCCAATTAGCCATATTATAGCTCTATTTTTTTAACTCTTTGTGCATGTCTTCCACCTTCAAAGTTAGTTTTACACCAACCCTCAAGAATGGACTCTGCAACTCCAAGTCCGACAACTCTCTCTCCAAAGCAAAGTACATTGGCATCATTGTGAGCTCTTGCCATTATAGCGGTATATGCATCATGACATAGGGCAGCTCTTATACCTTTATGTTTATTAGCGCTAAGACTCATGCCAATTCCTGTACCACATATCAAAATTCCTTGTGAACCCTCATCGGCTAAAACTTTAAAGCATAGTTTGTGTGCAAAATCAGGATAATCGACACGGTTATTGTTATTTGGGCCTAAATCAACGACTTCATTGCCCATATTTTCTAGTAGCTTGATGATGCTCGGTTTTATATTGACACCTGCATGGTCTGTTGCAATGTAAAATTTCAACTGTTTTCTCCAATAGTTAGATAGGAGATTATACCATAAGGAAGATTAAAAATAAAATAGTATATTATAACGAGAAATGTTTTTATAAGGAATGTCAATGAATCTAATGGTATTTGGAGCTCCTGGTGCAGGAAAAGGCACACAGGCAAAATTTTTAGTACAGAAATATAATATTCCACAAATTTCTACGGGAGATATGTTGAGATCTGCTATATCTCAAAAAACAGATATGGGATTGGAAGCTAAAAAGTATATGGATGCTGGAGAGTTGGTGCCTGATGAGACAATCATAGGTATCATTAAGGATAGACTTGAAGAGGATGACTGTAAAAATGGTTTTATACTTGATGGTTTTCCTAGAACCATTACTCAAGCTAAAGCATTGGATGAGTTGATGAAGAGTAGTGGAAAAAAGCTTGATTTTGTTCTCTCTTTTGATGTTCCTGATGAGTTGATTATCCAAAGAATTGCGGGCAGAAGAGTTTGTCCAAAATGCGGTGCTTCATACCATGTAGAGTTCAACCCACCAAAAATGCAAGATATATGCGATAGTTGCGGAAGTAAGCTTATCATAAGAAAAGATGATAATGCTGATACAGTTAAAAACAGACTATCAAACTATCACTCGCAAACATCTCCATTAATAGATTTTTATAAAGATATGGGAGTTTTTGTTCATATAGACGGTTCACAAGAGCTAAATAAAGTAACAAAAGATATGTTCGAGTATCTTTTGTAAACAATTTTTTAACTATATTTCTCAAGAAATCCTACTTTTTATAGCTTTTTTAGGAGTGGCAGGGCTTTTTAGTCCTGCTATTTTTGCATTAGATTATTTCATGTATAACCTCTTATAGTCTCAGGAGGGGATATATAAGAAATCTAGTATGGTATGGAAGAATTTTTTAACCAATTTTTTATAATTGTTAAATTTGACACTTTCATGACACGGTTTGTCGATACTATATTGTGTATAGAAGGAGCCAGAATGTCAATTGATGTAAAAAACCTTGCTAGCATGAGTCAAAATTTAAAGCTTCTTTATGTAGAAGATGATAAAAATGCTCGTGAAACTACTTTGAGATTACTCAATAATTTTTTTAATGACATATCCATAGCTTTTGATGGAAAAGACGGTATGGAAAAATTTAAAAACCAAAAATATGATTTGGTTTTGAGTGATATAAATATGCCGAATCTTAGTGGTTTGGAGATGTTGAAAAGTATAAGAAAATTAAATCCGAATATACCTACTTTATTGCTTTCAGCACATAATGATAGTGACTATTTTATGGAGGCTATTGAATTGGATGTTGATGGTTACATTTTGAAACCTTTAGTTTTTAAACAGTTTATAAAAGTTCTATTTAAGATAGTACAAAAAATAAATCTTTTGGCTTTGAGAGAAAACTATCAAAAACATTTAGAAAATGAAGTAAAGAAGAGAAGTGCCGAATTAGAACATAAGCTCTATTTCGATTCACTTACAAATCTTTTAAGCCGGTATTCATTTTTTAAAGATATCAAAAAATTGGATTTACCAGTTATCCTTTTGCTCAATATCGATAAATTTAAAGTCATAAATGAGGTTTATGGTATAGATGTCGGTTCAAAAGTTTTACAAAAATTTGCCAATTTTTTGAAAACTATACTCAAAGAAGATTCGTGCAGATTGTATCATCTATCGGCAGATGAATTTGCAATTATAGATACGGTTATACATATTGATACGGATAAATACGAAGAGTTAATTAAAAATATTTTTAAAAAATTACACCATTTTAAAATAACGATAGATAAAAACATAATCTCTATAGATATAACTATAGGTCTCTCAACAGTCGAAGAAAATGGCTATGAAAGTGCAAAAATTGCACTTGATTATGCTAAAAAACACAAAAAACCTTTTATGATGTACTCTAATGCCATAGATTATCGCAAAGAGAATAGCGTGGCTTTGAAGTATAGGGATGAAATCTCGCTTGCCATTGATGAAAATAGAGTCAAGGCAGTCTATCAGCCTATAGTTGATAAAAATATGCAAATTGTAAAATACGAAACGCTGATGAGACTCAAAGAGAAAGACTCTCAAAAGCTAATTTCTCCATTCTATTTTCTTGAAGTTGCAATAAAAACCAGACTTTATGAACAACTCTCTTTTATAGTTATATTTAAAGCATTGAATAATCTAAGTTCAACCAACAAACAACTAAGTATAAATTTTACATACAGTGATATTAAAAACAATAAACTTGCAATGAAGATAGAAGATTTTTTGTTGTCTCACGATGAGATTGGCAGTAGAATAATTTTTGAAATAACAGAGAGTGAAAGTATTGAAAGCTATGGTGTAGTAAAAAATTTTATAGCACGCTTTAGAAAATATGGAGTAAAAATAGCGATAGATGACTTTGGAAGCGGTTTTTCAAATTTTAACTATATATTGGAGATTGAGCCTGATTATCTTAAGATTGACGGGACTTTGATTAAGGATATAGATGTTGATACAAACTCATATATTTTAGTAGAAGCTATAGTGAATTTTTCTCATAAGCTAGGCATAAAGGTTATAGCAGAGTATGTGCACTCAAAAAAAGTGTTTGAAATACTAAGAAAACTAGATATAGATGAGTACCAAGGGTACTATTTTTATGAACCGATGCAAGAGATATGAGAGATTTGAATATGTTGAGAGATTTTAAAAATATAATACAAAATCTACATATAAATTCACTGGCATTTAGGTTGTTTTTTTGGTTTTTTGTTCTATCTTTGCTGCCACTTGTTATATCTGCTCTTTATCTATATGAGGATAAAAT
>JALVAU010000237.1 GCA_027011025.1 Campylobacteraceae bacterium
CTATATGGACAATGCTCAAATATGGACGAAATCAATGAGATAGCAAAGAAACATAATTTATATGTAGTTGAGGATGGCTGTCAGAGTTTGGGAGCAACATATAAAAATAGGAAATCATGCAATTTAAGCGATATAGGCTGTACTAGTTTTTTCCCTTCAAAACCTCTTGGATGTTATGGCGATGGTGGTGCAATTTTTACAAATGATGATCTATTGGCAAAAAAACTTCGCACTATATCCAACCATGGTCAAGAAGAGAGATATAAACATAAATATATAGGGATAAATGGAAGATTAGATGCCCTTCAAGCAGCAGTTTTAAATGTAAAAATAAAATATTTCAATGATGAGATAAAGGCAAGAGAAGAGATTGGTGCTAGATACAGTAAACTCTTAGAAAACAGTGCCGTAACTCCTCCAAAAATTTTAAAAGACAGAACAAGTGTCTATGCTCAATATTCGATTCGTTCTAAAAATAGGACTGAATTAATATCCAAACTAAATCAAGCTGGTATTCCTGTTGCTGTTCACTACCCTATATCCCTACACCAACAAGAGGCATTTGCATCTTTAGGATATAAAAACGGAGATTTTCCAGTGAGTGAAAAAATTTCAAACGAGATAATGAGTCTGCCTATGAGTCCATTTTTGACTAAAGAGCAACAAGACCTAGTTGTGAGTGCCATAAAGGAGTTTGCATGAAAAACCCTAAAAAAGTAGCACTTATCGGTTTAGGCTCTATGGGAAGAAATCACTACCGAATCTTAAAAAGTATCGGTGGATTTGAGTTGGTTGCTATATGCGATGTTGTCAAAAATGGTGACTATGAAGAGCCTTTTTATTCGAGTGTTGATAAGATGCTAGAGAGTGAAGATATAGATGCCTGTGTAATAGTCGTACCAACATTTCTGCATAAAGAAGTAGCGATAAAATGTCTCGAAAAAGGAAAGGATATATTTATTGAAAAACCTGTCGCATCAACAGTCCAAGAGGCAAATGAGATACTTGAAGTTGCAAACAGAGTAAATGCAAAAGTTGCTGTGGGGTACATAGAGAGATTTAACCCCGTAGTTGAAGCGCTAAAAGACGAATTAAGAGAGACAGAGATATACAGCATCGGAATAACAAGAGTTGGTCCATTTCCACCTAGAATTGCAGATGTTGGGATATTGACAGATCTGTCTGTGCACGATATTGATTTGATTAGGTATATAACCGGCAGAGAGATAGTAAAAACAAATATATATCGCTCAAGAAAGATACACAACCATCATGAAGACAACGCAATGCTCTCTTTTAAATTAGAACATGATGTAGTTGCTAGCATAACAACAAATTGGCTAACACCTTTTAGAAAAAGAACCATTGAAGTTGCCACAAAAGACGCCTATTATGAAGCTGACTTGATGGCACAAGACTTGACAGAGTATTCAGAATACCAAAAAAATAACTCTTATGTGATAAGAAAATGTATGGTTAAAAAAGAGGAGCCGTTATTGAGAGAGCAATTAGCTTTTTTAAATTTTTTAACAAGCGGAAATAGAGGTGGATTAAGTACTATAAAAGACAGCATAATTACTCTTGAAATATCTTCAAAGAAGAGGATAATTGATTAGAAAGAGGGACTTAAATAGCCCTCTTCTACTAGAGTCTCCACAATACTTCTAAATACGGGAACGGCAGTAAGTGATGCATAATAATAGTATCTTTTTTTGGGGTTTCTCACCAGTACACCAATAGTAAATCTACTTTTTTTATCATTTGCAAAACCAAAAAATGAACTATTATAGTTGTTTGTATATCCTCCATGCCCTGCTATATGTGCCGTACCTGTCTTTCCACCAATCTCCAATCCATCAAATATGGCAGCTTTTCCTGTCCCTTTCAAAACAGTTTTTATAAGGATTTTTTTCATTCTTTGGGCTATTGGATTTGAGATTATCTGTTTTTCACCAGAAGAGTCAAAGTGGTTTATTTTGCCATCTTTTAGAGAAAATCCCTCTGCTATTTTAGGAACAACCTCTCTTCCATGATTATTAAATACATTGTAAGCCTTTATAAGTTGCATAAAATTTACTCTCAATCCATATCCATAGCCGACAGTTGCCTTATATATCTGAGATTTAAATTTATGCAAAGGAGGAATATTTCCTCTAGCTTCATATGGCAAGTCTATGCCACTTCTAAATGTAAATCCAAAATCCTTAAGTCCTTGATAAAACTCTATAGAGTTAAGATTTTGTGCAAGCTGAGCAATTCCTACATTGCTCGAATGCACTATGACATCTTCTGCACTTAACCAATCATACTCGTGTGAATCTCTTATAGTTTTTTTACCTATTTTATATTTTCCCCCAAAAATTCTAACTAAATCAAAAGGATTTACCTTTTTTGCTCTAAGCAACAATGCAAAAGTAAATGGCTTCATAACCGAGCCTGGTTCGTATAAATATTCTGCAGCGGTTACATTTAGAGATGGATAATCTACCCTTCTTATAAAATCGGGATTATATCTATTGCTTGAGGCTAGTGCTAAAATTTTACCACTCTTGCTATCCATAACACAAGCTATAATTTCACTCGCATTTAAGTATTTTTTCTTGTCATCTAGTATCTTTTCAACTATTTTTTGAATTTTTAAAGAGATATTCAGATGGATATCATAACCATCTATTCTCTTTGTATATATACTATTTCCATCTAAAATAACGCTATTTGATAAATCCCTTCTGCCTTGCAAAATTGAATCTTGAATGGGCGCTAGTTTATCCTCGTAGTATTTTTCTATTCCTTTAATCCCTACAACTTTTGTCATAGATTTTTTTTCTACTTTTCTAATATAACCTACTACGGGAGTGAGAGTATCGACTGCTGGATAGATTCTCTTTTCTCCACTCTCCACAATATTCATACCATGTGAAAAAGACTCTTTGGTTTTTGGATTTTCATAAGCTATAAATACTTTTGATAGATATAGTTTTCTTGCTAAATTCTTTAAATATTTTGCTCTTTTTGAGTCAATTTTATATGACAATACAACATTTCCAAAATGAGATTTTATGATTTTCAAAACTTTTTTAGGGTCATCACCACTATACAAAGAGTATAGTTTGATAAAAAGCTGTTTTTTTCCGGGATCTATATTTCTAGTATCAAGCATAACTTTATATAGTTTTTTACTTGTGGCAATCCTAAAGCCATCTTTGCTTATTATATCGCCTCTTAAAGCGTGATCTATCTCTTTATGTTGAAGATTAGGGAGTTTTCGCTTAGTGTTAGACCAATAAAAATCAGCTCCTAAAAAAAGTATAAAGCCTATTGTTACTATAAAAAACAGGAAGACTATTTTGTAGGTTTTTTGTTGATTATTTTGCATTAAACATAAGTTTTAAATTTGTGTTCTTGATATCTCTTTATACGCATTTAATGCTTTGTTCCTTATTTCTAACATCATCTTCATACTAAGTTCTGCTTTATCTATAGCAATCGCTGCCTGATGCAAATCTTTTACTTCTCCTGTAGCAATATCAGACATAGCTTTTTGGCTATTTTTTTGCAAACTATTTACTTCCGATAAACTTTTTTCTAAAACATTAGCAAAATCACCACCTGTTTTATTTGTACTCTTTTTGCCATTTACATCGTTTAACAGTGATGATATCTTGTCAATACTATTTTGCATTTATCAACCTCTTAATATATCTATAGCACTTTGTGCCATTGTTTTTGCGCTCTGAAAAGCTGCTACATTTGCTTGATATGCTCTTGTAGCTTCTATTAAATCGGACATTTCTATCACTGGATTTATATTTGGATATGCAACATATCCATCTTTGTTTGCATCAGGGCTAGATGGATCATATTTCATCTTAAAAGCACTCTCATCTCTAACAACTTTATCTACGACTACACTCATTATAGCAGGATCCGCATTTTCTTGTGAGAAAGAGTCATCCAACGGATTTTCATATTTTAGCATATTATTACTATCTTTTATCTCATTATTGAGTAGTTTATCAAAATTTTGAGCTTTAAATACAACTTCTCTTCTTTGATAAGGTCCACCCTCGCTTGTTCTTGTTGTATTGGCATTGGCTATGTTTGAACTTATAACATTCATTCTAAATCTCTGAGCAGATAACCCATATCCACTTATATCAAAATCACTTAAAAAAGCCATTCTCTACTCCTATACCTTTGCTGAAGCATCTAAAACACTTCTAAAGATCATACTATCTTTTTTTAATGCGGCTGTTAATGCACTATACATAACAGAATTTTTACTAAGTTCTGTTGTCTCCACATCCAAGTCAACCGTATTTCCATCATTTCTTTGGGTGATTCCATCTCTTAGATATATAGTTGCTCTTTCGCTGCTAATCTCACTGTAGCCACTTAGATGAGCACCATTGGTTTTTGCCATTTTCAGAGTATTTTCACTATCTTTACTGTACATTTGCTTCTCTTTTTGAATTAAAGCAGTTTCAAAATCAATATCTCTTGCTTTATAGTTTGGAGTATCTATATTTGCAATATTTGATGCTATCATTTTTTGCCTCATCGCTCTTGCACTCATAGCATCTGACAACAAAGAGTGTGCTCTGCTTATCTCAAATGACATCTCTTCCTCACTTTTTTCTTTATATACACTAATTTAAGCAAAAACCATTCCTTTTTAAAAAAGCATTTTCTCAATACTTTTTTAGTACAATAAAAGAAAAAAAGAGTTACATGCAAGCAGATAAAACACTATTTATTCTTAGTTCTTTTTGTATATTTGTCGGCATTGTGTTTTCTCTATCTCTGCCTGTTTTTACAAATATATATTTCAACTATTCGGAATTTCATTTTTTTATAAGACAGTTTGGTGTCGGCATGATATCTATATTTTTGATGTGGTTACTCTCAAGGCTTAACCCTGAAAAGACTTTAACCCTCATAGGTTTTACTATATTTCTTACATGCTTGTTTCTTATGGGAATTATGCACTATCTGCCGGAAAGTTTGGTAACAAGTGCAGGAGGAGCAAAAAGATGGATAAGGCTTCCTGGTGTATCACTTGCGCCTGTTGAATTCTTCAAGATAGGGTTTGTCTATTTTTTAGCATGGAGTTTTGCAAGAAAATTAGATGAAAAGAAGAAGTCATTGACGGATGAAATAAAGTTAATTTCTCCTTATGTAGCAGTATTTATATTGATTGTTTATCTTATCGCTGTTATGCAAAATGACTTGGGTCAGGTAGTTGTTTTAGCTCTTACACTCGCAGTAATGCTCTTTTTTGCCGGTACAAGTAAAAAATTATTTATGATTTCCATATTAAGCTCGATTGCTGTTTTTGCAATTGCCATATTTACCTCTGAGCACAGAATTTTGAGGATAAAAGTCTGGTGGAGCACTATACAAAATATGGTTTTATCTATATTTCCAACTAGTATGGCAAAAGCTCTTAGAGTAGAAGATGCGCCCGAACCATACCAAATCTCCAACTCACTAAATGCGATAAATCATGGTGGGCTTTTTGGGCAGGGAATAGGCTCTGGGTCACTAAAATTGGGTTTTTTAAGTGAAGTTCATACTGATTTTGTATTGGCAGGGATAGCCGAAGAGATAGGTTTTGTAGGTATATTGGTTATAACAATAGCTATATTTTTTATAGTATTTAGGATTTTTAGGATTGCAAATAGAAGCAAAAACAGAGTATATCATCTATTTTCCATCGGCATGGGTCTTTTGATAGTTTTTTCATTTTTAATGAATGCCTATGGTATCACTTCACTCACACCCATAAAGGGTATAGCCGTACCATTTCTAAGCTATGGAGGAAGCTCTATACTAGCACTCTCGATTGGTATAGGGATGGTTCTCATGGTTAGTAAAAGAGCGAAGCTATGAAACTAACCTCTTTGCAAGGCAAAAGCTTTAGTGATATGAATTTGGGCTGGATTTTATTCAACACAAAGAAGAAGTTAGATAGCCGTAAAAGAGCGAAGCTATGATAGCACTTACAGGGGGAGGAACAGGGGGGCATCTATCTATAATTCGAGCTTTAAAAAATGCCCTAAATCAAAAAGGCATCAAACCTGTATTTATAGGCTCCAATAAAGGGCAAGACAAAAGCTGGTTTGAAAATGATGACGGATTTAGTCGGAAATATTTTTTAAATTCACAAGGCGTAGTAAATAAAAGTGGATATAAAAAATTCTCGGCTCTTATGGAGATACTCAAATCCTCCTCTACATGTAGAGATATTTTCAAAGACAATAATATAAAAAATCTTATATCTGTTGGTGGATACTCAGCTGCTCCAGCTTCATTTGCTACTATTGGAAGCAGGGTAAATCTATATATACACGAACAAAATGCAGCCACGGGAAAACTAAACAGATTACTAAAGCCTTTTGCAAAAGAATTTTTTAGCTCTTATGACAAAAATAGCAAAGTCAAAGACTATCCGGTGGATACCTCTTTTTTTGAATCCAAAAGAGAGATAAATGAGCTTAAAACTATCATATTTTTAGGCGGTAGTCAGGGCTCTAAAGCCATAAATGATTTGGCATTAAGCTTAGCAAAAGAGTTACACAATAGAGATATCCAAATCATACACCAAACAGGAAAAAATAGTTTTACAAAAATCAAAGAGTTTTATGAAACCAACAATATAGACGCTGATGTTTTTGATTTTTCTTCCACCCTTATAAATAAAATCTCAAAAGCAGATTTTGCCATAAGCAGATCAGGAGCAAGTACTCTTTGGGAGCTTTGTGCACTTGGCATACCCTCTTTATTTATTCCCTATCCATATGCCGCAGGAGATCACCAATACTTTAATGCCAAAAGTCTTGCTGATAAAAATCTAGCTCTATTAAAAAAAGAGGGTGAGATATGTCAAAAAGATATATTAGACGAGATAACAAAACTAAATCTAGGAGCAATATCTAAACAATTAAAAGATGAGATTTCTCCAAATGGTGCAAAAAAAATCATAGAAAATATCATCTAATTTTATAAACTTTTTGCGTGAATGTAAGCTCTTTTAATAGTTTATTTATATCCAATACTCCTTTATATTCTCCATCTTTTGACACAAACGGTATATGATTTACATTTAGTATAGACAGAGCTTTAAATATATCCTCTTGTGAATGATTTTCAGTGATATAAAATGGTTTTTTACTCATAATATTTTCGGCTTTTAATTTTTTTCTATGGAATAGATGCCTTTTTCGTACATCTCTAAGTGAAACAACCCCTACTAGAACACCATCTTTTGCGACAGGCAAATATCTAACATGTTGTTTTTTAAACACTTTTATTATCTCCTTTATGCTGGTTTTAGGACTAAGGGGCTCAATACTTTCTACAAATTTAGATAAATTACAATTTTTTAGATACTCTCTTACGGAATCATTCTCTATATCTATGCCCTTTTGTATCAAACTCCTTTTAAAATATGAACCGGCCTCAAGCTTCGAGAGTATATAAGCTGTGATTGATGATGTTATCAGTATAGGTAATAATAACTGATACGAATGTGTTAACTCAGTTATAATCACCGAACTCCTAAGTGGTGCTCTAGAGATTCCTGACAGCATAGCAGCACTTCCTATAAGTGCAAATACTTTTGGGTCTATACCGTAGTGCACAAGTTCCCCACCAAACCAATATCCTCCAAAAGCTCCTATAAAAATAGTAGGAGACATAAGACCTCCAAATACTCCGCTTCCTATACTTAAAATAACTCCCAATAGTTTTGAAATCATAATCAAAAGCGCATCTTGCCCACTATAATCACCTTCAAAAATTCCACTTATATACTCATATCCCACTCCTCTTACTTGTGGAGTTAAGATTATAAGTAAACCCACCACAAAACCAAGTACAACAACAACAAAATGCCAGTTTTTTCTATACTTTACTCTTAGTATTCTAAATCGTTTTAAAGAAAAAGATAAAACAATAGAAATAACACTAAAAAATAGTGCTCCCAACGGTACATACAGTAGATATTTATCATCATAAACCAAATGCGGGACATAAAAAGCTGTAAAATCC
>JALVAU010000238.1 GCA_027011025.1 Campylobacteraceae bacterium
CGTACTCTCTTTTGTACCATCTAAAAATTGTACATTTCCTTTAATCTCAACTTCTTGCCCTTGATAGTCTTTATCTACTCTTTTATTATCTTTATAAAATTTTCTAATTGTTTGTGAGTGATTGTCGCCCTTCTCAATAACCAAGATTTTATCAAGTCCCAAAACCTTAGATTCTATGGCAGCACCAACGCCTCCAGGCCCACCACCAATAATAATAACATCATAAACTTGTTGCATTTTAACTCCTTTAGTTGTATAATTACACATATTCTATCTAAAAAATATTAAATTTAGTGTAAAAACTTCAAAAATATATTTAAATTTTAAAATAAAGTAAAAATTAAGGGTATAAAATGGAAGATTTTTTAAAATTAGCAAAAAATTCTGCAAGTGTAGTTTCAAATTTACAACCAAATATAAAATCTGATATTTTAATTCAAATGGCAGACCACCTAAAGAAAAATTGCCATTATATCGTAGAAGAAAATCTAAAAGATATAGAACAAGGCAGAAAAAACAACCTCTCTTATGCTCTTTTAGACAGACTTCTATTGGATGAAAAAAGAGTTTTTAGTATGGCAGAAAGCATAATAGAAATAGCATCCTTAAGGGAACCCGTAGGCAGAATCTTAGATGGTTGGGTAGTTCCAAACGGCTTAAGAATTGAAAAGGTGAGTGTTCCTATCGGTGTAATAGGCATCATATACGAGAGCCGCCCTAATGTCACAAGCGATACGGCAGCACTATGCTTCAAAAGTGGTAATGTTTGCGTTCTCAAAGGTGGAAAAGAGGCACTCAACAGTAACCTAGCCATAGCCACTCTTTTACAAGATATTCTAAGCAAAAATTCCCTTCCTAAAGAGATAATCTCGCTTATTCCTGATAATAGCAGAGAAGGAGTAGCAAAACTGATCAAGATGGATCACTATGTTGATCTGATCATTCCAAGAGGTGGTGAAGCTCTTATAAAATTTATCTCTCAAAACTCAACTGTACCTGTGGTAAAGCATGACAAAGGACTCTGCCATATCTTTATAGATGAGAGTGCAAATATAAAAAATGCTATAGATATATCTATCAATGCAAAATGCCAAAGAACAGGGGTTTGTAACACCATGGAAACTCTTCTTGTGCATAAAAATATAGCTGAACAAATTTTACCAAAATTAAAAGATGAGTATTTTAAGCAAGAAACTAAACTTCTAGGTTGTCTTAAAACTAGAGCTATTATAGATATCAAAGAAGCAAATGAAGAGGATTTCTTCACTGAATATTTAGACAATATCCTCTCTATAAAAGTTGTGGATAGCCTAGATGAGGCAATTTGGCATATAAACAAATATGGCTCGCATCATTCAGACTCTATCTTAAGTGAAAACTATTCAAATAGTGAAAAATTTCTAAATGAAGTTGACTCTGCTTGTGTATATGTAAATTCAAGTACAAGATTTACAGATGGTGCAGAGTTTGGTTTTGGAGCAGAGGTTGGTATCAGCACAAATAAGCTTCATGCAAGAGGACCAATGGGCATAAATGATCTTACAACATATAAATTTAAAATTTATGGCAATGGCAATATACGAAAGTGAATATCCTCAATATTAGAAATCTGACATTCTCTTATGATGGAGTAAAAAATATATATGAAAATTTCTCTCTAAATATAAAAAGGGGAGAAGTAGTATGCATAGTAGGTCCTAGTGGTTCGGGGAAAAGCACTCTTTTTGAACTAATAACCAAAAATTTAAAACCCAAGAGTGGGACTATAGATACGGGTAGAGTCTCACAAATTTTTCAAGACCCTTACAACTCTTTCCATCCTACATTTTCTATAATAAATCAAATTAAAGATATAACTCCACTAGAAAATATAGACAGCTTATGCCAAGAATTAAATTTGGATACAAAACTTCTTAAGAAAAAGCCACACTTGCTAAGTGGTGGCCAACTCCAAAGATGTTCAATCCTCAGAGCAATTTTAATGAAGCCAGATTTAATACTTGCTGATGAACCAACAAGTGCACTTGATAATATAACTCAGCTAGAGGTGATGAAACTACTATTAAAGTTTTTAGACAAAACCGGTATCTTACTAATCACACACGATGAATCTTTGGCAAAATGGTGTAGCGATAAAACTATTGCTATCAAAGACCAAACTTAATGATGGCAATACAACCCTATAATTTTGTATTTTTTTCAAACCAAATATACCTCTTTATATTTGGTGGTATTACTTTTTTATCCTTAAAGTATTCATAC
>JALVAU010000239.1 GCA_027011025.1 Campylobacteraceae bacterium
CACTGTATGGCACCCTTACCGACTCACTAATATTTCCTGTATATGGGTGTCCTGCTGTACCGTTTAGATTTACTGTCAATGTTTTTGAGACTGTTCCTATTGTCTGTAAACCACCTAACGCACCTGTAGCCTGAAAAACACCTTGTGTTGAAGTAGCTTGACTACATACATCAAGCCCATTTCCCTCATCACTAATATAGTATCTTTCAAAAAATGTTGAAGGTGCGTTTTTGACTAGTTTTATCGATGATTTTGATGCACTTACCGATGCAACTATAGATATAGGAAACAGTGTTGCCAATAAGATCATAAATAATTTTATAATTTTCATTTTATGCTCCTTTTAAAAAGAATAGCTAAGAGGAATAGAGACAAAAAGTGTTACACTATAACTCTCTCCTGCCGGAAATTGACTATCACTCGAATTTCCACTGCTAGAACTACTTGCTGTTGTATTATTGTAAGCTCCTTTGATACCTACAATCGGATGATCCATCCAAGAGCCCAGAGCTACAAAATTGTATGCAACCTGCCCTTGCAAATTTAGTGTATATGTATCATTCCCTTGATCCGGTCGATTTTTTTCATAAGTTGAGGCAAAATCATAAGAAATCTTCTCATTCATCACAGTCCCGCCAAGTCCAAGTCCAAAAGTAATCGTATCAACATCAACATCTTGTTTACTTTGTGAGCGATTAAATGCAAAACTCGGATTTAAATGAAATATCTCATTTGAGTATGCAGGAGTAAATGTAACCGTTTTGCTTATAGTGTCATCATTTTGCGCTGTTTTGTCATTTGATCTGGAATATTCAAAATCCAATCCATAGTTCCAATTATCCCTATTATAACCAATATTTGCATTAACACTGTCTGCTATGGTATCTACAACATCACTAGCACTTGGTTCGTTATCACTTTTTTGTACAGTATGTGTCCAACCCGCACTCATAGGAATATTTTCAAACTTAGAGTATGTATAATTCAAAGCACCCTCAGTAGTGTAAATCCTGGCATAAGTCTTATCGTTTTTGACATTGTCATTATATCTCGAAAGTGTAAAATCCAAACTGTGTATATCACTGAAATTTGCACTTAATTCACCCGAAAAACCACTTTTGTCATTTTCTAGACCATCAGCACCTATGCTGTTGTATTTTGGTCCGATATACTCATACATCAAGCTATAGTTATACTTTTCGCTAAGTGCTCCATCAAATTTTATATTATAAGCCTTATCATTTTCATATCCGAACTTATCACCAACCTCTTGGTCAAAAGAGGAAAAATCTAATTCTGAAGTTAGGTTTAGCTTATCTTTTACAACGGGAGTATGAAAAACAAATCCTAGAACATCTCCCCTCCTGTGA
Organism: Campylobacteraceae bacterium; assembly: GCA_027011025.1. Classification (GTDB taxonomy): domain Bacteria; phylum Campylobacterota; class Campylobacteria; order Campylobacterales; family Sulfurospirillaceae; genus JAADIZ01. Next base: position 1,371 of record JALVAU010000239.1, read on the forward strand.
GTGCTATTTGATTCATCCGAAGATGTGCCAAAACCATCACCTAATTTTCCACCTTTTGCATATACCACTTTAAATGTGGTATCTTCCAAGAAAGTTTTTTGCAAAGACAGACCATAAATATGGTCGCTATCTCTTGCACTCAAACCCATACCGCCGTGCCAACCGTAATTTTGAACTCCATCCATAAGAAAGGTATGCAATTCATATGTGCCGTATGTTGCATTTAAGGTTATGCCTCTGCTTCCGAGACCCTGCACGCTATAGTCTGACTCATCAGCGGTTACATCACCGAGCTTAAAACCGAGTTGTAAATCATCTCCGTTAAAATTTGCACTAAGAAGATAGCTGGCTAAATTTATGCCTTTTATCTCCGGAGCTTCAACAGATGCACTCTGGTCTAAAAATCTAAGGTTTGTCTCAAAAGAGTAGTCCCATTTTTTCTCACCAAGCTCTGTTTTCAATCCTATGTCACCCTCGCCCTTAGACCAAACAACACCGCTTAAGCTCTTTGATTTTTTGATGATATTTTCATAGGTTGCAGAAACATTTATATTGGTTTGTTCCTTTTCAAACATTTTTGATTGTCTTGTTTTAAAAGTATAGTCTTTTTGATTTTCTTCACCATTTATTGTATACACGATACTTAAAGTATGCTCTCCCGGTGGTATAATTAACAAAGGTTTATACCTAAATCCTTTTTGGGTCTGTTTTACATTTGCCGTTATGTCGGTATCATCTAACATCACCACAGAAATAGATGAAAAATCTATGCTGTTTAATTTACAGATAATATCCGGCTTTTTGACTACATATATATTTTCAGTCCCTGTCTGATCTCCTCCCAAGATGATACTCTTTGTTGAAATTTTATCAGATCCAAATACTGATAAAT
>JALVAU010000240.1 GCA_027011025.1 Campylobacteraceae bacterium
CAATAGATGGTATAGCATATATAAAACATAATAACTACGACTTGGTTATATTAGATATAAACCTACCCGATTTTGATGGGTTTGAACTTCTAAAAAGTATCAAAAACAGTAAAATTTTTATACCCATCATAGTTACAAGTGCATACAGTGACACCAAATACAAAGTCATGGCATTTAAATATGGAGCAAGTGACTATATGGTAAAACCAATAGATTTTGAGGAGCTTGAAGCTAGGATATGGGTGCAACTTGGAAAACATAGTGAAATAAACTTTTCTCATGAGAAAAGTTTATTTGAAATTATAAATTCTCAAATTTTTTTCAAAGAAAAATCACTTGAACTTACAACTATAGAGTTTGATATACTCTCCATGCTTATAAAAAATAGAAATCAAACCATTTCAAGAGATGAGCTTATAAGCTCACTATCATCTATAAGTTCACCCCGCTCCTTAGATAATCATATAAAAAACATAAGAAAAAAGATAGGAGACAATGGAAGTAGAGCAAAATATCTAAAAACAGAGTATGGCGTAGGATACAGATTAGATATTTGAGACTATGTTATAATTCCAAAATTATTTTTAGGAGTTAGTGGATATGGAGTTAAAATTAGGCATTCCAAAAGGGAGTTTACAAGAAGCAACAATCAGTATATTTAAACAAGCCGGTTTTGATATAGGTATAAAATCAAGAAATTACTATCCAAGTATCGATGATCCTGAAATCTCATGTATGCTTATAAGAGCTCAAGAGATGGCAAGATATGTTGAGGGTGGACAGCTTGATTGTGGACTCACGGGATTGGATTGGATACGAGAAAATAGAGCAGATGTTGTAGAACTTAGTGAACTCATATATGCAAAAGCGAGCTTTAAGCCTATCAAATGGGTATTGGCTGTTAAGGAAAATTCTGATATCAAAAGCGTAGAGGATTTAGAAGGTAAAACCATAGCTACCGAAGTGGTAAATCTCACTACTGACTATCTAGCAAAACATGGTGTAAAAGCAAATGTAGAGTTTAGTTGGGGTACCACAGAAGTAAAAGTACCTGAATTAGCAGATGCTATAGTAGAGATAACAGAGACTGGCTCAAGCCTTAGAGCAAACAATCTAAAAATCCTAGATACTGTTTTGGAGACTACTACTAGATTTATAGCAAATAAAGAAGCTTATGGTGATCCTCTAAAGAGAAAAAAGATGGAGAATGTCATCATGATGCTTCAATCCGTCATAGATGCAAAACCAAAAGTCTGCATCATGATGAATGTCCCTCAAAATAGACTCGATGACATACTAAAAGTTTTGCCATCAAACAACCCTACCATTTCTCATCTTGCAAAAGGAGAGTGGATAGATGTCATGGCAGTTATGGATAAAAAAATCTTAAGGGATGTGCTACCTAAACTAAAAGATATAGGTGCAAAATCGATAGTAGAACTTCCTATTAGTAAAATTATAGAGTAGCCTAAAGAAGGCTACTTCTGTGTTTTTTAGGGTAATCGAAAAAAAGAATTTTACCTTTACCCTCTTCTATCTCTTTGAAACTTTTTATATCAAATTCAATACAAACGATAGAACAAGTCGGCATATTTGTGAGGATTGCACCACTTAAAATCTCTCCCACTTCAGTTATGGTTGGATTGTGTGCAACTATAAAAACAGAGTTATATCTTTCATCAAGAGAATCAAGTAGATAACGATATGAACTATAAGAACTATCATACAAAGACTCTTGATATGATATATTGTTTTGGTCATAGCCGATGATTTTAGCTATGCCTTGGGCTGTTTTTTTTGCTCTTTTTGCGGGACTAGAGAGAATCAAATCAGGCATAACTCCAAAAGAGTGAAGTCTCTCTGCCATGAATATTAAATCCTCTTTCCCTCTCTTATTTAAACCTCTCTCGAAGTCACTCTTACCCTCTTCTTTCCAGCTTGATTTTGCATGTCTTATAAGGTATATCTTTTTCATAGTATAATTTTAACATTTAATATATAAAATTTTCCAAAACCCAATTTTTTACCAACCTTCTATTGACTGCAAAAAACGGAAGTTCAAATTTCAACATAGTCTCAACTCTTTTTATACTATACTCATCCTCTATATTTAGCTCATTTGAGATAGACTCAAGCATTATTAGCATCTGTTTTTTTGAAGTAGCCACAAATTTTTCACTCCCCTCTTTAGTAAAAAATGATGATATATCATAGGGCACAACATCATTTTCATAGTCAAACTGCAACATTTTTT
>JALVAU010000241.1 GCA_027011025.1 Campylobacteraceae bacterium
TTCTAACGTTATATAATCATCAATAGGTCTGGGAGAACCTCCTCGAACAATACAGGATACATCTTCTAGCTTTTTACTTTCCCACTCCACACTAAATTCTTCAAATCTTAATTTAGGTATTAACTTCTTCATCATCAAACCTCAACATAGCTCTATCTATCTATCTAACTAAAAGCAAAAAACTTTTTGCCATCTTTAGCAAGCTGTTCCAAAATGGAACAGCTTAGATGCTCTTGTAGCTCCTCAGTTTTATATATATCCCTATATGCTTCACAACTGCTGGACGATTTTCTGTAAAAAGTAGGGCAATATCCTCAGTTTTAAGCCAAGCATTGCCATTTTCTACTGAAATATTGAGTTCTACTTCACCATTATCATAAACGACAATATCACTCATCATAAGCCTTCAAGCCTGATATTTCTCTACCCTTTGCCATTTTTCTAAGCAGAGGGCTAAGCTCTTCCATCAGTGCTAACTCCTTAAGTCTTCGCTCTTTCCAGCCAAGATCTAAAGGTTCTAAGAGGTCGGTGAGTTGCTCACCATCAAAGATATATCTGTCTAAGATAGCATCTACAAAGTTTTGCAATCTACTTGTCTCAAGAGTATTTTTAGTCGCTATGGTCTCTAATTCATGACTATTTTTTGTTGTTCTAAATGCCTCATAACCCTTTTTTATACGCTCTTCATCTAAAGCCTTACCCACTTCAAGAGAGTTGATATAGGCTATCATATCTTCTTGCTCATCTAGCAGATTGGCATTTGATTTCAGTAGGTTTATAAGTTGCTCTTTACTCATTTTCTGCTTTTTAGGCTCACCTGATGCGTACTTACTCACAAGACTCATAATGTAGTCATAGTCTATAAGAGCCGAGGCAAAAAGCACAAATTCAAAATCAAGCTGTTCGACTTCATCACTGATATTTTCATTTTTATCACGTTTAGTTTGTAGGCGTTTGGCTGTTTCAAGATACATGGACTTAAAGGCTCTAAGTTCATCATTTGGTAGTACCTCCTCTATGGCTGCTATCTGCTCAGATTTTAGGTCGGTATGTTGGTCTAGCTGTGTTTTAAGACGTTGTATCTCTTTAAAGGTATTAATAAACTCAGCTCGTGCCTCATCACCTTTAAGGTTTGCTATTTCTTGGGGTTTGTTTTCTAGCTTATGCGTTTGCATAAAAGTTTCTAGCTTTTGCGTAGCAACTTTAAACTTCTCTATGGTTTTAGGAGCCGTCTCCACTAGCCATATCTCTTTTGGTGTGTTGATATCTTCACCAGAAAAAAGTGCTATCGCCTCATCGACTTCATTTTGTAATGAGCGAAAATCTAAAATATTACCATAAGGTTTTGTATCGTTTAAAACGCGATTGGTTCGTGAAAAGGCTTGGATGAGTCCGTGATATTTTAGATTTTTATCTACATAAAGGGTATTGAGAAACTGACTATCAAAGCCTGTCAAAAGCATATCCACTACTATGGTAATATCTATTTTTTCACAATGAGGCAAATCAGTATTTGGGTACTTTTGGTTTTTGATACGCGTTTGTACATCTTGGTAGTAAACATCAAAATTGTTGAGGCTATGGTTTGTATTAAATGTTTGATTATAGTCGTCTATAATTTCTTTAAGTGCCTCTTTTTTAAGATTTGGCTCGATTTTATTATCTTCTCTTTCGGTTGGGAGATCTTCTTGAAGTTGGCTTACGTCTTTATTACCCTCAGCAGGAGGAGAGAAAACACAAGCAATATTCAGCTCATGTTCTTGTGCTTTAAAAAGTCTAAAATACTCTATGGCATCGTTGATACTAGCGGTAGCAAAGACGGCATTAAACTTTTTATCGGCTGTGGTTTTATCATGTTTAGCAAGTATCGCTTCTACTACGGCTTTTTTTGATGTGTTTGCCTTTTGTGCCTCTTTACTTTCAGGCTTAAAATAATCTATGTGAAACCTCAGTACATTACCATCATCAATGGCATGGGTGATGGTGTAGTTGTGTAGCTCTTTTTCAAAGATATCTTTAGTGGTTTTAAGACTGGCTATATCGCCCTCTATCATCAAACTCTGTGCATTTTGCTCAAAGATAGGCGTACCTGTAAATCCAAAGAGTTGAGAGTTGGGGAAAAACGCCTTTATGGCATTATGGTTTTTCCCAAACTGGCTTCTATGACACTCATCAAAGATAAAAACAATTCGCTCATTGGCAAGTGGAGCAAGCGCCTCTTTGTAGTTGTTTTTATTACTACTATCTAAGG
>JALVAU010000242.1 GCA_027011025.1 Campylobacteraceae bacterium
AGTTATTAAATTTGATAAGATAAAGGATTTTTTCGGGGATATTAATGATGCTAGAGTTTTTTCCGTAGATAAGTATGAAGATAGACTTCTTTTTGTATCTCAAGGAGAAGAGGGGTTTAGTAGGGTTCATATCTATGAAAATAACAAAAAAAGTTTAATATTTGATAAAGCAGATAAACTTCCTATCGTAAAAGCAAAATTTATCTCAAAAAACAAGATTATATTAGCTCTTCTTAGTTCCCAAATACTTTTGTATGATTTAAAAAATAAAAAATTTATATACAATGAACAGGTTTCCGGTTCTAAATTTTCTGATTTTGCACTAAGTGAAGATAGGAAAAAGATGGCACTTGTAGATGAGAGTGGAAGTGCAACTATAGTTGATACAAAAAATGGAAAAGTTATCAAAGTATTTAAAGGGCAAAATTTAGATAATGTATATCAAGTTGCTTATAAAAATCATACGATAGCAATAGCTAGCAAAGATAGAAGATGCGGTATATATAGAGATAATAGCTCTCTTGCTTACTATAAAAAGGCTGATTTTATGGTCTATAGTGTTGGTCTTAGCATGGATGGCAAAATTTGTGCATATCCTAGTGATTTTGTTAATAATATAACTCTGTTTGATGTAGATAGTAAAGAAAATCTCTATAGGCTTATTGGAGATAAAAGTACAGTTTCAAATATCATATTTACTAGCAATAATACAATCTTTACAACAAGCAAAAATAAAATAAAATATTGGAGAATCAGATGAATATATCAAGTATTGTAGTGCAGACACTGCCTCGGTATTTAGACGGTGTTGTTAAAGACCTAGAAAAATGTGAAGTTTGTGATTATCATTTTCACGATGAGAGTGGAAAAATAATCATAACCATAGAGGGCGAGGATGTGTCTGAAGAGTTATCCAAACTAAGAGTCATAGAAGCTATACCTCATGTCATAGCTGCTGATATGCAGATGAGTTATAGCGAAGATGAGCTAGACCGTCACATGAAAGTTTTAGAAAATGCAAATGCGGTGCCAAAGGTGCTTGACCAAGATACCACTAAAATAGATCCAAGTACGGTAGTATATAATGGAGATTTGAAGAAAAAAGATATATATGAGTTTGCAGCAAAAACAAAAGTTTAGATAAAATTTGCTACAATCTTGTTTATGAAAATAGAAGAGATTATAAAAAATAAAAATCTAAAACTTACTCCCGCAAGAGTTGAGATTTTAGAGATATTGATAGAGCAAAACAGACCTATCTCTTATGAAGATATAAGAGATAGGTTATCTATGGATAGAGCTACTTTTTATCGCAATATTTTAAAATTTGAAGAAAACTCCATCATACGGAGCTTTGAATCAAATGATAAAAAAAGATATTTCTCATTAGAGCAAAACTTTCACCCACATTTTATCTGTACGAGATGCAATACTATCTCGTGTCTTAGCGAAAAAAACTTGATAAATCTGCAAGGTTATAAGATAGAGAGTATAATCATAAAAGGCATATGCCCCCAATGTTTAAAATCTTAAAAAGATACTTTTTATGAAGATAATATTTTTATTTTCACTTTTTTTATCTTTAACTTGGGCAAATCATATATTTTGGTATGGAGATTATGATAAAGCCTTTATGGAAGCACGAAAAGAGCAAAAACCCTTGATGGTTTTGCTAGTCACAAAGGATTCTCCTCAATGTAAAATAGTGGTTAAAAATGCTTTTATGGACAATAGATTTGTAGATATCCTAAATAAAAATGTTATATCTGTCATAGTTACATTTGGTAGCATGGCAAGCTATCCAAGGGAGATGTATTATACCACCGTCTTTCCAGCTCTATTTTTTACAGATTATAAGGATGAAACATTTTTAACTAAACAAATATGTGGCAATATCAGCAAAAAAGACATTGAAAAACTCATCAAAGAGATTCATATTTTTTCCTCTAAAAAATTGAAAAATTGAAAAAGTTTGGTGCTATAGATACTGTAAATCCAATTTTGTAAACCACCTTTATCTCTTACACTTATTCCCTTAGCGTAGAGTGCAAGAATTAAATCTCCAGTTCCATTTATTAGAGCTTGTCTCTTTTTTATGAGTTGTGGTTGAAAGCTAGCGAATAGTGATTTGCAAAGCAAAAATACCCTTGAAACGAGCCATCTCCAGCACTGCCACCCTTATATCTATTTGCTATAATATTGCTTTATATGCTAATTACTACACTTTAAATTTATTAACTTCATTAT
>JALVAU010000243.1 GCA_027011025.1 Campylobacteraceae bacterium
CCATAGAACAAGCCATAAAATCAGGTATGGACAATCCAGATAGTGGCATAGGTGTATATGCGGGGGATGAAGAGTCATATACCCTATTTGCACCACTATTTGACCCTATTATAGAAGAGTATCACGGTTTTTCAAAAGAGGATAGACATAAAAGCAATCTTAATCCAAGTGAATTAAATGCTTCAAACCCGGATCCTAGCAATAAGTACATAATATCTACAAGAATAAGAGTTGGTAGAAATTTAGCAGATTTTCCACTAGGTACTTCTATCTCAAAAGAGCAAAGATATGAAGTCGAGAAGATAGTTTCAACCACGCTAGAGTCGCTAGATGGAAATTTGAAGGGCAGATACTATCCACTTCTTGGCATGAGTGAAGAAGATAGACTCTCGTTAGTGCAAGATCACTTCTTATTTAAAGCAGGAGATAGGTTTTTAGAATCGGCTGGATTAAACAGAGATTGGCCAAGCGGACGAGGGATATATCACAATAATGAAAAAACTTTTTTAGTTTGGATAAATGAAGAGGATGAGCTTCGAGTCATATCTATGCAAAAAGGTGGAAATATAAAAGAGGTCTTTGAAAGACTTGTATCGGCCATAAAAGAGTTAGAAAAGAGGATGAAATTTGCATATAGCCAACATCTAGGCTACATAACAAGTTGTCCCACAAATCTAGGAACCGCTATGAGAGCAAGTGTGCATATATCTCTTCCAAAGCTATGCAAGGATATGGAGTTATTTAAATCCATCACAGACAAGCACCATCTTCAGATAAGAGGCATACACGGTGAACACTCTAGCAGCGAAGAGGGAATATATGATATAAGCAACAAAAGAAGATTAGGAATCACAGAAGTAGAGTGCGTACAAGATATGCACAATGGCATAACGGAGCTTATAAAGGTAGAAGAAAATTTATAACTAAACAGGAGGGGATTTATACCCCTCTCGTAGCTATTACACTAAAAATCCAGCCCCTATCGTTAAAATACCTAAAATTATAAGCATTGCTCCACTGATGATACCTATCTTATTTTTAGAAAAAACATAGGAGTAGATAGCTTTTAAGATATTGTTGCTTCCTGCGGCGATAAGAATTGCCGTAGTAGCTGCTTCTGCGGTGACATTAAACTTTGATGACAGTATAGAGAGCACAAAAGGATCTATATCTGTAAGCCCAACTATAAATGATAAGATATTTAAACCCAAGTCTCCATAGCGACTTAAGACAATATGTGTAAGGGATGCCATAAAAATAAATAAAAATGCAAATAAAAATGCTGTTCCGAGTTCTAGTGGATTTTGATCTTCCTCCTCATTTAAACTAGAATTCAAATCTCTTCTGGCTCTGTGGTAAAAATACATCGAAATAAAAGAGGTTAAAAGCGCTAACAGTATAAAAGGAATAGCCAACTTATCAGCAATATCTAGATTAAAAGCAAATGCAATTCCAAGCAATCTTAAGTACATAACTGCTGTAGCAATAATGATAGAAGATATAAAAAGATCATAAGATTTGCTTGTTCTAGCCTTCTTTGCCAAAACTATCGTCGTAGCAGTACTCGAATAAATACCTCCTAAGATTCCGGTCAACCAATACCCTTTTTCCTTAAAAATATATTTTTTTAATATATATCCTATATATGAAAACATTGAGACCACAACAACCGCTAACCAAACTTTAAAAAATGATACAGGTATATACTCGTGTATATTTGTTCTTGGTAATAGAGGCAAAATAACACCACTTAAAAGTACAACTTTTGCAAGTGTTTCGACCTCCCTCTCATCAAAAATCTTATAGAATTTTTTTAGTCTTTTATTTAAATTTGATATAAATACGATAGCTATAAATACAACAATCAAAAACCATGCATCATATCTAAGTATAATAATCCCGAAAGTATAAACAAGAGAAGTTAATAAAAATAGTAAAATACCACTTTTTTTGTTTTGTAATTTACTATAATAAAACAGTAAAAAGTGTGCTAAAAGAGCAATATATCCAACCATGTAGAGATATAAGTTTATCTTCGCAAATACATAGCTAAGAAGAGCTATAAAAGCATATGTTCTAACACTTCCTATCTCACTAATAGAATCTTTTTTAATCCTATGAGTTTTTATATCCAAACCGATTAAAAAACCTGCCAATACAACAATTATAATCTTGACCCACTCTTGGCTTAATATTGACTCCAACACAATCTCCTAAAATATTTTAGGATATTATATCATTTA
>JALVAU010000244.1 GCA_027011025.1 Campylobacteraceae bacterium
GTTAAAACGATAACCAACTCCTTTTATAGTAGTTATGTACTCTTCACCCACTGTTTTTCTTAAATTTTTTATATAGGTTCTTATAGTTGAATCTGTTGGAGTCTCTTCATATGTCCATATGTTTGAGCCTAACTCTTCAAGAGATATGATTTTGCCTCTGTTTTTTAAAAAATACTCTAAGACTTTCGACTCTTTTTTTGTCAGAGTTTGTAATTTAGAGTTTTTTGTGATTTGTGATTTGTCAAAATCATAGTATATCCCATCCGCAATTTGCTCTATTTTGCTCTGCTCTATCTTATATAATCTCTTTATGTTGTCAATTCTAAGTTCAAGTTCGTCAAACTCAAACGGTTTTTTTATATAGTCATCACATCCGCTTGAAAATCCATCTTTTAAATCTTGTGTATCATTTAGGGAGGTTATAAATATGGCGGGAGTAAAGATAAAATTTTTTCTAAGGTTGCTTAAAAGTTCAAATCCATTTATAGATGGGACATTTACATCAAATAATAATAGGTCAAATTTTTCACTATAAAGCAGGTTTTCGGCTTCATTGCCGTCAAATGCAGTGTAAACATCATATCCTTTCTCTTTTAAAAAAGATTCGATAATTTCATTTAGTATCTCATCATCTTCTAATAGCAGTATTTTCATGATTATATCCTTTTCTTCGGATGTGTAAAATTACAAGTGACAAGATTTGGTAGGGTTGAGAGATGTTTTTTTGTCTCATCTATCCAGCATTTTAGGGCAGCATCTATATCTTTTGTTAAAGCATACAGCATCCATTTACCCTCTTGGGTAGCTTGTAAGATTTGTGCTTCTTTCATCATCTTTAAGTGCCTTGATACAAGAGGCTGAGAGAGGTTTAAGGTATCGCATATTTCACAAACGCAAAGTTTTTTATCTCTTAATATAAGAGCAAATATATTTAGGCGGTTTTTATCGCTAAATATTTTTGCAAGTCTGACTAATTTTTCCATTTAAGTCCTTCTAAAGCAAAGTTATATAACAATTCGGTTATATAACTTAATTGTTATATGTATTTTATCATAAAGAAGTAAAAGATGGAAATTATTTATAGTTTTTTTGATTCACTTATAGAGCTTAGCAATGCAATGGCACCATATATCTTGTTTGGATTGGTTTTTGCAGGTATTTTACATGAGATGGTTCCTCAAACTTTGGTTACCAAGCATCTTGGAAAAGACAATATACTCTCAGTACTAAAATCAACTCTGTTTGGCATACCGCTTCCTGTCTGCTCATGCGGTGTGATTCCCTTGGCAACAAGTATCAAAAAAAGTGGAGCTAGCAAAGGTGCTACCCTTTCGTTTTTGATCTCTACTCCTATCACAGGGGTTGATTCTATCTTGGCTACATATGGTGTATTTGGGTGGATATTTACAATTTATCGTATTGTTAGTTCTATGATTATCGCCATAGCTGCCGGAGTTATTATAAATATTTTTGATAAAAAGGAAGAGGTAAAAAAACCAAAATTTTCATTACAATCCGATACTAAAAATGCAAGTGTCTCTTTTGGTTCTTTTTCGGCATCACCAAAAATACAAACATCAAATAGAGTCAATCAAGAGAGCTTGATAAAAAAATTCTCTCTTAAAAAAGCACTTAGGTACTCTTTTGTTTCACTCTTAGGAGATATTGCAAAACCACTTTTTTGGGGATTGATTTTAGGTGCCATCATCAGCGTGGCTATACCACAAGATTTAAGTGATATACTGTCTAGATACTCATGGTTGTCATATATCATAGCTATCTCTATAGCAGTACCTATGTATGTTTGCGCGACAGCATCACTTCCGATAGCAGCAGCTTTGATGCTAGGAGGTGTAAGTCCAGGGGCTGCATTTGTATTTTTAAGTGCCGGACCGGCTACAAATATAGTGACTGCGGGAGTCGTAAAAAAAATCTTAGGCTCTTATGCCCTGTATGCTTACCTAGGAAGCATAACTATCGGCAGTATTCTTTTTGGTTTAGGTTTGGATTATGTTTTTAGTGTTAATGCAATAGATGCAAAATCAATCATAAACATAGATGAAAATGCCAGTTTTATTGCTATTGCGAGTAGTATATTTTTGTGGTTATCAATAGTTTATTTTATATCTAAGGATTATTTTTTGAAAGTATCCCGTTAGCTGCTCTTATGCCTGATGCCCATGCAGCTGTGATACCTCTGCTTGTTCCGGCAGCATCGCCTATGATATAGT
>JALVAU010000245.1 GCA_027011025.1 Campylobacteraceae bacterium
GACCTTACGCACTATATCACATCATCAGTGAGTTTTAAGACTAACGAGTACGAGGCGGTTTTGCTTTGGCATAGCTCTAAAGCTATGTTAAAGTGAAATCAACGAAGTAATCATATGCCTTAAAACTCACCCGTAGGGCAAACAAGAAAGAGGCATATTGCTTCGTTGGAAAGCTTTCAGTATAGCTTTGGCTATGCTAAAATCTTTCCGCCTCGCACTATACCTCTTTCTTATTTGCTGATGATACGATATAGTGCGTAAGGTCAGTTTATAAATTTAGAAAAGGTGATTTAAATGTACACACAAAATAGTAAAGATGCTTTTAGTGAAGCGAAAAAAGTGATTCCGGGTGGTGTTGATTCACCTGTAAGGGCATTTAAAAGTGTTGGCGGTACTCCGATATTTATAAAAAGAGGAAAGGGTGCATGTCTTATCGATATTGATGGTAATAAGTATGTAGATTTTGTACAAAGTTGGGGACCATTGATATTTGGCCATTGTGATAAAAGTATAGAAAAAGCGGTGAAAAAAGCGGTGAAAAAAGGTCTTAGTTTTGGTGCTCCTACAAAACTAGAAACAAAACTTGCCCAAAAGATATGTGATCTTTTTGAAGCAGTAGATAAGATTCGTTTTGTCAGTAGTGGCACAGAGGCGGTTATGAGTGCTATTAGATTGGCGCGTGGTTATACTAACAAAGATGATATAGTAAAATTTGAAGGTTGTTATCATGGACATAGCGACTCTCTGCTAGTGCAGGCTGGAAGTGGGGCTGTTACATTTGGTACACCTAGCTCACCTGGTGTTCCGGCTGATTTTACAAAGCATACACTCTTAGCAAAATATAATGATATAAAGAGTGTCCAAAAGTGCTTTGAAGACTCAAAAAATATAGCTTGTGTCATCATAGAGCCAATAGCCGGAAATATGGGCTTGATTCCCGCCGATATAGAGTTTTTAAAAGAGATAAAAAACCTATGTGAGAAGCATGGGGCACTGTTGATTTTTGATGAAGTGATGAGTGGCTTTAGAGCCTCTCTAAGAGGTGCAACAGGTTTGGTTGGAGTTAAACCTGATTTAATTACATTTGGAAAAGTTATCGGAGGCGGTATGCCTGTGGGTGCTTTTGGGGGCTTAGAAGAGGTGATGGATCAATTAAGTCCTGACGGACCGGTATATCAGGCTGGAACACTAAGTGGAAATCCAGTTGCTATGAGTGCCGGTATAGCCTCTTTAGAAAAAATCATAAACAATAAAGAGATGTATGAGGAATTGGAAGAGAAAGCAGATATGCTGATGCAGGGATTTAAAAAAGTTGCAAATGAGTTTGATATACGATTGCAAACAGATGTCAGGGGTAGTATGTTTGGATTTTTCTTTAATGAAAATGAAGTAAAAAACTTTGATGATGCTCTAAAATCAGATACCAAGCTGTTTGCTAAGTTTCACAAAGGCATGCTAAAAAGAGGTTTTTACTTCGCATGTAGTCAATTTGAAACAGGTTTTATCGATACAAAGATAAAAACAAAGCATATAGAAAGAGCGATAAGTGCGGCTCGTGAAGTCTTCAAAGAGATAGTATGAGTGAACATCAAAAGCCAAAGTATAGACCGATCATAGAGGGTGCCGAGCAGTTGTCTCTTGGTATCTCTATGGTGGTTGCTGTTCTATTGGGGGTAGGAATCGGGATTCTTATGAAAAACTTTTTTCACCAAAATTGGCTACTTTGGCTAGGTGTATTTTGGGGAGTGAGCGGAGCTATTTTAAATATATATAAAGCCTATAAGAAACAGATGAAATCCCTAGATGAATTAAAAGATGATGTAAGATATAAAAACTATAAACCCAAAAAAGATGAAGATGATGAATACTATGACGGCGAAGGAAAATATGAGTAGATTTTCATATATATACCTTTTTGGAGATGCCATAGTTGTAATTATATCTCTATTATTTGGAAGATATTGGCTCATAAATACCCAAATAGCTTTTATTTGTTCTATGCTTATTACTTTTGCTGCATTTTACGGGTATAAAAAATCTATACAAAAAGGTATAAAAAATAGTAATTTAGAAGAGTTCAGAGAGCCTCTTGATGAGCTTCTTGATCCATACAATCTCTATGATAACGAAGATGAGCAAGAAGATAAAAGTAATAAGCAAAAAAAAGATGGCATGTTTAAGTATATTACAAAAGGTTTTGCAGGCGGTATATCTGGAGCGATAAATCCAGCAAGATTACTCTCTTATATAATCCTAATACTATCTTTTCTCTGTCTAAATAGAGCAGGTGTATTTAATCCATTTGCTTTTTTTACCGGGCTTAGCATAGTCCCTATCGCAAGTATGTTTGTTGCCGTTATGAAGCAAAAAAGTTAAAGACGCCTCTGATATCAACTAGAAATCATAATAGAGATAATAGTAGTTTTTTCTTCATTAAACTCCACTATAGTGTGTGCTTTGATCGCTATATCTTCGATACTTTTTTCAAAGCTTTCATTCCTATTTTTCCCCTCTACATGTAGAGAAAATATGGGATACTTTTTACCTTGAAACCTTAAATATTCACCGGTATTAAGCATTAGCTTTGAAGTTATTACATCCGAAGCTATATAGGATTGATATATTTTATTGACAAGTTTTATAAACTCTTCTACTTTTAATTTAACATCAGGAAATGTTGGGTCAAATATCTTTTGGTGTTTAGTATCGATAGAACTTGCACTTGTAGCACTTATACATAAATCTAAAAGAGAATATATATTTATAAACTCTCTATCTTCTAGGCTAGGAGATAGGTTTTTTGATGGTTTTTTATACAGTCTGATACAGATTTGAGTATCATCTTGATACCCAACAGTAATTCCATAAAACAGATATGAGCCAAAACTAAGATCAATAATTGTAGTTTTAAAACCATAGGTAATGTTTGCATAAGTTTTAGCAATATCAAAGATCTTCTTTATTGATACGGCACCTAATAGATATTGAGCTTCTTGATTTAGCGATTTAACCCTTCCATTTTCATTGAAGCAGATGAAAGGATTGTAATCATGTTCTATCCAAGCTTCATTAAAATTCATGCTCTATTTTTTTAACTCTCAATATAGTTTTTAAGTTTTCTGCCAACTTTTGGATGTTTTAGTTTTTTGATTGCACTGCTCTCTATCTGTCTTACTCTCTCTCTAGTGACACTTAGCTCTTTTCCTATCTCTTCAAGAGTTCTGTCGCTCTCATCGTGCATAAGACCAAATCTCATCCTTATGACAGCTTTTTCTCTATCGTTCAACTGTTCTAATACATCATCAATCTGATCTTTTAAATCATTTTTTAAGATGAAATCCATAGGAGAGATACTTGATTTGTCCTCAACAAAATCACCAAATTTTCCATCATCTTCTTTTCCAATAGGAGCTTCAAGACTTATAGGTTCTTTTGTTATTTTTATCACATTTTTAACTTTATCTATACTAAGTCCAACCTCTTTTGAGATTGTATCAACATCCGGTTCTTTTCCCTGCTCTTGAAGATGTTTTCTGACTATTTTATTTATTCTGTTTATAGTCTCTATCATGTGTATCGGTATTCTTATGGTTCTTGCTTGATCTGCGATGGCACGGCTTATCGCCTGTCTTATCCACCATGTTGCGTAGGTGGAAAATTTATACCCTTTTTTATACTCAAACTTATCAACTGCTTTCATTAAGCCTATATTGCCTTCTTGTATGAGGTCAAGAAAAGGGAGACCTCTGTTTGTGTATCTCTTTGCGATGGACACAACAAGGCGAAGATTTGATTTTGCCATTCTAGTCTTGGCAGCATCGGCTATTTTCTTACCTCTCTTAATCTGTTCTAGTATCTCTTTTAATCTATCTTCCTCCAAATCAAACCCTTGCTTACTAGCTTCTTTGGTTTGAAATAGTTTTTTAATTTTCATGTAAGTTGAAACCATTGTAGCTTCAGGAACCTCTAATATAACATCATCTTTGCTCATTTTTGTTAGTTTTGAGAGAATTTTTTCGTGATTTTTTCTTAGAGTATCATTAAAAAGTGGTAACATATACTCCAATCTTTTTAACTCTTTATCAAATTCTGTATCACTTTTTAGTGCAGTTTCCATGGATTTTACCAACTCATTTATAAGCTTACTAGTTGGTCCTAGTTCCATTAACTTCTCTTTTAGCACCTTCTTTTTGAAAGCCAGTGTTAAGGCATAGGTCATCTTAGCATGCTCATCAACATCTTGTTCTGGTTTTTTTGCTAATGTTTTCATCCAGTCTTTTTTTGCTTTTTCCAAAGCTTTAAAACTTGCTACAACTTTTTGAGTTCTGCTGTCATCTTTTTTGCTTGTCTTTTTATTGTCATCATCGTCATCATCATCACTGTCATCTTCAAAACTTCTGAAGAGCTCTTTAACTCTTCTTTCACGATTTATCAGTGCCTCTTTATAATCAAGTATAAAATCTATAAGATATGGAACAGAACAAAATGCATCAATAATTATATCTTCACCAAATTCTATCTTTTTGCTTATATCTATCTCTTCCTCTTTTGTCAAAAGTGATATTTGCCCCATCTCTCTTAGGTACATTCGCACAGGACTATCGCTTCTGCTCCACTCCAAAAGTTCTTTTTCACTTGCTAAATCAAATTCATCTTCGAGAGCTTCATCCTGAAGTTTCTGTCTCTCTTCCTCTCTCTTTTGTGCTTCTTGTTTGTTTCTAAGTTTTGCTATTTCAGCTGAACTTATGAGAGAAACTTTGTATTTATCAAGTAGAGATATGACTTTTTTAGCATTTGATGCAGTAGGTTGTTTTGGAAAAACATCCATAACTTTTTCAAATGTAACATGACCTTTTTCATTTTCTTTAAACAGTTCTTCAAGTTTTGCATAGATTTCTTTGGTGGACATGCTCTGTAGCCCCTTGTGTTGGTGTAGTGTATAAGAGTTGGATTATACCCAAATATATTTAAAAAGAGGTTAAATGTAGATTACTAGGATTTAAAAGTGGAATAATACGCATTGAAAAATAGTTGGAACACATATTGCTTTTATTGGTCTAAGAATTCAACAGATAAGGCAGGTTTATCGTGCAGAGTGGATATTATGATGTTACAGGCGGTATGGTTACACAATTTAATAGGCTAGATGTTATCTCTAACAATCTCGCAAATTTAAATACAACAGCCTACAAAAGAGATGATGTGATTATTGGTGATTTTAAGAGAGTATTTCAAGAATCTCAAGACAATATGCCTATATCAAACAATACAAAAGAGGCTGCAAAATTTGTCAATTCTAGTATAGATAGAGTTCCTCAAATATCAGAGGAGTACACACAGTTTAGGCAGGGTAGCTTGAAAAGTACAGGTAACAGTTTGGATTTTGCACTTAAAAGCAAAGATGTTTTTTTTATGGTTAAGACTCCTCGGGGAATAAGACTGACGCAAAATGGCTCTTTTGTATTGAACTCAGATGGAGTTATGACTACAAAAGAGGGATATCCTGTTCTTCCTGAAAACTATTTTAAGAACAACCAATACATAAAAATTACTAGCAATACTCAGCTAACAAGCGACAAGAGCGGAACTTTATACTCTAATGGGAACAGTATAGGTAAATTTTATATTGCTACGAGTGATAATATTAAAAGTTTTCAAAAAGATGGAGAGGGTTTATATAAATTTTCAAATATCCAAGATATAGAACAAAGTAGCAAAAAAGATGTAGTTGCACAAGGTTTCTTAGAGACAAGCAATGTAAATCCTGTATTTGAAATGGTAAATTTAATAGAAACAAACAGATTGGTAGAGATGTATCAAAAAGTTATGAATTCACACATGAACGATCTCAATAGTGATGCTATAAACAAATTAGCATCAACAAGAGCATAAAAGGAGAATAGATAGATGGTAAGATCACTTTATACAGCAGCAACGGGGATGATTGCCCAGCAAACACAAATAGACACAACATCAAACAATATAGCAAATGTAAATACTATAGGCTATAAAAAACAGAGAGCAGAATTTGCAGACTTGATGTACCAAACAATGGAATATGCAGGGAACTCCACTAGCAATACAACTTCATCTCCTACCGGTATAGAGGTGGGATTGGGCGTAAGACCGACTGCCATAGCAAAGCAATTTACACAGGGTAATTTTAAAGAGACGGGAAACCCACTAGATATGGCAATAACAGGAAATGGTTTTTTTCAAATAGAACTTCCTGATGGCTCTACGGCTTATACTAGAAATGGTTCATTTAAATTAGATAGTGATGGGAATGTCGTAAATAGTGATGGTTATAAAATGATACCCAATATTGTAATTCCTGCTGATGCAACTCAAATTTCAATAGGAACGGATGGAACAGTATCTGTTTTACAAGCTGGTCAGACAGAGATGGCTCAAGTCGGACAAATAGAGTTGGCAAATTTTGTAAATCCCGCAGGTCTTCACTCTCTAGGAGATAACAATCTTTTAAATACTACAGCTTCAGGCGATGCACTAGTTGGCACTCCCGGACTTGATGGCATAGGACAAATAAGACAAGATTTTGTAGAGATGAGTAATGTTCAGCTTGTCGAAGAGATGACAGATCTCATAACAGGACAAAGAGCTTATGAGGCCAATTCAAAAGCCATAACAACAAGTGATGAAATGCTCCAGACTGTCAATGGTCTAAAAAGGTAAGTAGTATGCTTATGCTACTCCCTTTTTTTCTTATTATCTTGATTATAGTTGCTATAAATAATATATATTACAGTGATGTAAAACCGACCAATATAAAAAATACCAAGCAGATAAGCAAAAAACTAGATAAACAAAACAGTGCACAAAATTATATAGATAAATATATCAAAGAAAAATGAAATTTTTTTCTATATTTAAGCTCACCATTCCTGTACTTATGGGCTATATACCTCTTGGTATGGCATTTGGACTTCTGCTCTCTAAATTGATGATTCCTTGGTACTATGCTTTTTTTATGTCCACTTTTATATTTGCAGGAAGTGGTCAGTTTCTCGCGTTGACACTTTTTGCTTCACAAGCAACAATACTTGAGATTGGAATAGCCACTTTTTTGCTAAATCTAAGACATACATTTTATGGACTATCTATGGTTAGTACATTTCAAAAATTTTCATGGAGAAAAAATTATCTCATTTTTGGTTTGACAGATGAGACCTTTGCACTTCTTAAGACAAGTGAGATAGGTGAAAAAGATAGAGAAAAGGTATATTTGATTATCACTGCCTTAAATCAAAGTTATTGGATAACAGGGAGTGTCATAGGAGCACTACTAGGAAACATACTGCCATTTAACTATAAAGGCATAGAGTTTTCGCTGACAGCACTTTTTGTTGTACTATCAATTGATCTATACAAAAAAAGCAAACTTCATAAACCGTTTTTAATAGCAGTCGTGATAGGATTAGTAGGTATGCTAGGCTTTCCTAGTGACAAAATGCTCATACTATCACTATCATTAGCCGCTACCGTTTTAATACTCTTTAGGGGAAATCTTGAAAATGCAAAGTAGTTATCTTATAGCAGGCATTATAATCGCAGCAATTGCTACATATCTAACTAGAGTCATACCATTTGTCTTTTTTGCAAAAAGAGAGCCATCTCCTCTTATCAGATATATAGAGTGGAATATGCCGTTGATGATTATGGTTATATTGGTCTTTTATGCACTTAAAGATGTAAAATGGAACGAGTATCCATTTGGTATAGCAGAAATTATAGGAGTATTGATAGCCATCTTTATACATGTAAAGTTTAATAATGCACTCCTTAGTATAATAATCTCAACTATTACATATATGTTCTTAATCCAAAAAGTTTTTATCTAGTACATTTAAGATATAATAAGCTTCTCTTAAAAACTTTATTTAAAGGAGCATAAGTGGAGTTAAACCCTTTTGAAATTATAATTATTGTATCCGCCATACTTG
>JALVAU010000246.1 GCA_027011025.1 Campylobacteraceae bacterium
CTCTTATATATGATTTGGTAGTCTCTTCTAAGTATTTTCTGCTTCTAAAGAAATTATCTTCATAGCTTTTATTTGATGATTCTAAATCATAGTTAAATCCAAATCTGTTGGCTATAAAATTATCTGCATTTTTGGATGTTTTTACTATTATCTTGGATATATTTTTATGCAACACATCAATATAACTTTGAGATAGAAGTATCGTTACAGTAAAGAAAAGAGATAATATAACAGACATCATCAACTCCTAGCATACATAAGCTTAAGTACCTAACCAAAAGTAACACCCAAATCTACCACACTAAACCTTATTTTTATCTTTTTTTGAGTATAATAAAATCTTTGTATGAAAGGTTTATTTATGCGGATGTATGATTATATTAAAAAATTGTTATTTGTTTTTAGTCCTGAAAATGCACATAATATCGTGGAATTAATCTTTAGATTTTTTTCAAACTATATTCTATTTATCTCATCTATTCTTGCCCAAAGATATTTTATAACCAATGAAAAGCTTGAGCAACAGTTGCTTGGAACAACTTTTTTAAATCCCGTAGGTATTGCTGCCGGTTTTGATAAAAATGCAACGATGATAAGAATTTTAACCTCTTTAGGGTTTGGATATGTAGAGTTTGGAACTATGACCCCTACCCCTCAATCTGGCAATAAAAAACCAAGAATGTTTAGATATATAGAGGAACAAAGCATACAAAATGCTATGGGTTTTAATAATGACGGTATGCATAAAATTGCAAAGAGAGTAAAAAAAATATATCCATACACAACGCCTCTTGGTGCAAATATAGGAAAAAATAAAAACACAAGCCAAGAGAATGCACTTGATGATTATAAAAAATTAATAAAAACTTTTAAGGATTTGAGTGATTATCTAGTCATAAACATATCCTCCCCAAATACACCCGGTCTTAGGGATTTGCAAAATGAGAAGTTTATTGGGGAGCTGTTTACTATGGCAAAAGAGATGACAGCAAAACCTATTTTATTAAAAATAGCACCAGATTTAGAAGTGGGTGATGCTATAAATATTTGTAGAGTTGCGATAGAAAATGGAGCAAGCGGTATAATAGCTACAAATACAACCATAGACTATTCACTTCTTGATAATTCACAAAATTTTGGTGGCATTAGTGGAAAAGTGTTAAAAGAAAAAAGCTATAATCTCTTTAAAGAGTTGGCAAAAGAGTTTTTTGGCAAGACTGTTTTGATCTCAGTCGGAGGCATAGATAGCGCACAAGAAGCATACAAAAGAATCAAAGCAGGAGCAAGTTTGGTGCAGATATACAGCTCTTTTATATTTCAAGGACCAAGATTAGTAAAAGAGATAAACCAAGGAGTTACAGATTTGATGAAGCAGGACGGTTTTAATCACATAAGCGAAGCTATAGGAAGCGATTTATGAGACGATTATTTTATATAATTTTTATATTTACAGGAGTTTTAATGGCTAATTCACTGCCAAAATACTACACAAAAAACTTGGAGAATGGTTTGCAAGTTGTTGCAATCCCTATGAAAAACGGAAGTGGAGTTATCACAACAGATATCATTTATAAAGTTGGTAGCAGAAATGAAATAATGGGAAAAAGTGGCATAGCTCACATGCTAGAGCACATGAATTTTAAATCAACAAAAAATTTAAAAGCTGGAGAATTTGACAGGATAGTCAAGGGTTTTGGAGGAGTGAACAATGCCTCTACAGGTTTTGATTTTACACACTATTTTATAAAAAGTTCATCTAAAAATCTCAAAAATTCTCTTCATCTCTTTGCAGATTTGATGGAAAACTTAAAATTAAATGACAAAGAGTTTCAGCCGGAGAGAAATGTTGTGATGGAAGAGAGAAGATGGAGGACTGATAACTCACCCACCGGATACCTCTATTTTAGACTCTTTAACAATGCCTTTACATACCATCCTTATCACTGGACTCCTATTGGATTTAAAGATGATATAAAAAATTGGGATATAAAAGACATAAGAGAATTCCACAAAATGTTTTATAGACCAGATAATGCCATAGTGATAGTAGCCGGAGACATAGATCCTTCAAGCGTTTTCAAAGAGACTGAAGCAGAGTTTGGGCATATCAAAAATCCAAATAAAAAGATGAGGGTAAATCATCAGATTGAGCCTGTTCAAGATGGGGCAAAGAGGGTTGAGATCAAAAAAGAGAGTGAAGTCCAAATGCTTGCCATTGCATATAAGATA
>JALVAU010000247.1 GCA_027011025.1 Campylobacteraceae bacterium
AATGTAAACCATTCATTTTTTTTATATTTGCTTATAAGTCTCAAACTAGAAAATTTTGCTTCTACTCTGTCTATATATTTTTCCAAGATACCGGAGAGTATCAAAGTGCCATCTTTTTTTATACTTTTTATCAAATCACTACTTAACATAATGAGTACATCTGCTATGATATTTGCTACAACCACATCATACTGCACGCTTCTTTGCGATACTGAACCAATCCAAGATAGATTTATATCTGCACCATTTATCTTGAAATTTTCTATTGCACTCTTTATGGCTAATTCATCCGTATCACAAATATCAACAATCGCTCCTAGCTTAGAGCCTACAATTCCTAGTATCCCACTTCCACATCCGACATCTAACAGAGTATCATCTTTTTTTAAATATTTTTGCAACTGCAAGATACATCCAAATGTACTTTCATGATGGCCAGAACCAAATGCAAGAGCCGGATTTATGATTATATTAGTTTTTAATTTATCTTCTTTTTCCCAATCAGGTCTTATATAAAAATCACCCACGCTAATAGCTTGTATCGAATTTTTATACTTTTGTATCCAATCTTCATTCTCTTTTACCTCTAATTTTGTGCTCAAAGCAATATTTTGCTTTAGTTTTTGAGATAAACTTTTTGCATACTCATTTAGTGCAAATACCATATTTTCCAAAGAGTCTTCACTTCGGATAATGATAGTTCCTGCTCTCTCTTCAACAGCTTCAAAATCTAGAGTAAAAATAAAATCTATGAAATATTTATATGCATAGCTAGGGGTAATGCTAAGCTCATTGTAGGTTTTGTGCATATATTAACCTAGTACATCCTCAAGTTTTTCTTTTAAAACCTGTGGAGTAAAAGGTTTTACTATGTAGTTATTGACTCCTGCCCTTAGAGCTGTGATCACTTCTGCTTTACCACCTTCGGTAGTAACCATTATGATGGGCATATCCTCATACTTATCTTCTGCTCTTACTTTTTTTACAAGCTCTAGTCCATTCATCTCTGGCATATTCCAGTCTGTTATAAGGACATCTATATCGCTATTTTCCTGCATAACTTGCCACGCTGCAATGCCATGCTCGGCTTCTAAAACATCTTTATAACCTAGTCTAGCCAATGTATTTTTTATAATTCTTCGCATTGTTGAGCTATCATCTACTACTAGCAATCTCAATACTTATCCTTTTATATTTTAATTTAGACACTATTTTAACTTATTTTAGTTTGAAGTTACTTTAAAGGCTTCTTTTAAATCTATAGTTCCCTCATAATAGGCCTTGCCGACTATCACACCCGAAACCTCTTTTATCTCTTTAAGTTTGAGGATATCATCCAAATTTTTTACACCACCGCTAGCTATAGTATCTACCTTTGAAGCTCTTGCGATTTCTAATGTAAAATCAATATTTACACCACTAAGCATCCCGTCTTTTGCCACATCCGTACAGATAATAGCCTCAACTCCGGCATCTGCAAACTCTTTTGCTAGCTTATCTGCTCTCATGGTGGATTTTTGTGCCCAACCCTCAACAGCCACAAAACCGTCTATCGCATCTATCCCTACTACGATTCTGTATTTTTGACACATCTCTTTGACAAAATCTGGATTTTTAAGGGCAATTGAGCCTAAAATCACTCTATCAATTCCTAAATCAACATACCTTTTGATGGTATCTTCATCTCTTATGCCGCCACCTAACTCAAGGTTAAGGTTGCAATTTTCTCTTATCTTTTTTATCTGTTCGAGATTTTTCGGCTCTCCTGCAAATGCTCCATTTAAATCAACTAAATGCAACCAAATAGAGCCAAGTTCTTCAAATTTTTTTGCCAAAGCCCAAGGCTCATTTGAGTAGATCTTGGCACTATCCATAAGCCCTTTTGAAAGCCTTACTGCTTGTCCATCTTTTAAATCAATCGCCGGTAGTATATACACGCTTATCCTTTTTATAGTTGTATAAAATTTTTTAGTATTTTCAGTCCGTTTTCATGTGATTTTTCCGGGTGGGGCTGAAAGCCAAAGATATTTTCTTTTTGTACAACACTTGGAAAATCATAGCCGTAAGTTGTCTTTGCCACTATAAACTCATCTGCACATGTAGCATGAAAGCTGTGTACAAAATATAGATAAGTCTCATTGTCTATTCCATTTAAGAGTGGAGAATTTTTTTGGATAAATATCTCATTCCAACCCATGTGCGGTACTTTTAGTCTTGTTTGAAATTTTG
>JALVAU010000248.1 GCA_027011025.1 Campylobacteraceae bacterium
GTCTCGGTGGGAATGCATATATCTTGTTATTGTTACTCTCATATTCATTCCCACGCAGGAGCGATGGGAACGAGAGGAACGAGAGGAAATATTTTTTCTCTCGTTCCCACCGTCTCGGTGGGAATGCATATATCTTGTTATTGTTACTCTCATATTCATTCCCACGCAGGAGCGATGGGAACGAGAGGGAAATTTAGATGCTGTAGGGTTGGCTTTAGCCAACATTAACTCTAACATAGGGGGAAAATCACAAACCATTTAGTATAATAATATAATTCAAGAAATAAAGGGATAATTAATGCGATTACTACTGTTATTGTTTCTAACACTAAACCTACTCAATGCTCAAAAGATAGCCCTGCTTATAGGAAATAGCCAATACAGCCATTTAGCCAAACTAAGCTCACCCTCAAAAGATATACCTGCTTTAGCTCAAAAGCTTCGTGGTATGAATTTTGAAGTAATAGAACTTTATGATTTAGATAAAAAAGCGATGAAAAGAGCCATTAAAAATTTTAAAATGAGGCTACAAAGAAACCCAAATGCTATTGCACTTTTTTACTACTCTGGTCATGGGAGTCAAGCTTATGGGGAGTCATATCTTATTCCCATAGATGGAGATACACGAGATGAAGCAGATGTAGAGAGTGATGGAGTGGAGGTAGAGTGGATTGCAAAAAAAATGGCAATTGCTAGAACCAAAGCAAATATATTGTTTTTAGATGCTTGTCGTGATGTTCCTACAGCTACTATGGGTAATGGCACAAAAGGTTTAGGGCAGGTTAAAAGACAACCCTCATCTACACTTATACTCTACTCAACAAGCAAAAACAAAACAGCCAAAGATGATAGGGTTTTTAATAGAACTGTATTGAGTAAGTTAGGGGCAAATATGGCTTTTGATTCTTTAGCCAATAGTATTAGCTATCTTGTTGCTCAAAAAACAAATGGAGAACAGAGACCCGAACTGCTCTCTACAGGTTTACCACCTATGCTATGTTTAAGTGGGAGTTGTAATCAGCCACAAGAGGTGAAAGTGGTGGAGAAGATAGTTTATAGAGATAGGGTTGTGGATGCTATTCCTGTTCCTGTCCCTGCAGTTGCTATCTCTACTTCAAAATGGCTAAAACCAAGTGATAGTGTTTGTAGAGCTAATGGTGGAAAGATAGATAAATATGGAATTTGTGAAGCCACTTGGCAAAATGCTAAAAAGATTTGTTCTGCTAGTGGTGGGCAGTTGCCTAGTAGAGATGATTTTCATAAAGTTATAACTGATTGTGGTGGGATTGCAGATGCAGACAGTGGTGAAAGGGATAAAAACAGAAATAATAGTAGTTATCAATCTTGTTATAAGCAGAAAGGGTTTATCTCCACTAACTTTTATTGGTCGTCCACTACGTATGCCTCTGATACGAGCTATGCTTGGGTTGTGGGTTTCTACTATGGCTATGGCAGTTGGGATAGTAAGACGGATGAGAGTTATGTTAGGTGTGTAAGGGGACAGTAATTTTTGTATTTTGTAAATAAAAAAAGAACATTGGCATGGTGTGAGGTCTCTTAGTTTTGGTGGTTTTGGAGGAGGTTCACGATAAAAAATCAAAGCCCATAAAAGAGGTTATTTCTCTCGTTCCCACCATCTTGGTGGGAATGCATACATTTTGTGATTGATGCTCTCATATTCATTCTCACGTAGGAGCGATGGGAACGAGAGGGAAATTTAGATGCTGTAGGGTTGGCTTTAGCCAACATTTTGGGCTAAAGCCATCGTTTCCAAGATATCTACTATCGCCCCGTATAACTATAGAGCAAAGCCTTCTTAAGTTTTGCAAATACACGGTTTTTATCTCGTGGGCGAATGGCAAAGCATCCGTGGCTTCGTCCTCCTCCATTTACATACCGTGCTGGGTGTACAACAATGTCACGTCCACCTCGTCTTGAGGGGTAACCTACTTTTCGATTGCTTCGCTCTAAGCCTTTAACTGAGAGATACTTATGTCTTTTCTTTAGCGTTCGTCCCACCTTTGAACCCACTTTAAAGAACCCATATGGAGTCATCTGTGAGTTACGTCTGTTGCTTGAGCGTCTCACTTTCCCACCTATCGCTCCTGAATACTTCCCATGAGCTACTTTGTATCGGTTGACGGCTCCATTCTTTAGATTGATAATATAGAGACGCTTGTTTCTAGCTCTTTTTGTGTAGTCTGCGATTGCTAGGTACTTTGAGG
>JALVAU010000249.1 GCA_027011025.1 Campylobacteraceae bacterium
ATCTTTTTGTGTAGTTAGTATAGAAGATGCATTGTGTAGTTGCAGTAAATACTCTAATTCATCTTTTGTAAATATATGGTGATCTTCAAAGTATATCTTTTTTATTAAATTTTTTGGTAGATAATCATCTAGTCTTTGTGGTTTTGATATACCTGTGACAAGTATCATCTTGTCGGTAGGATTTTTTATATCGACAACTCTTTGAAAATCAACCCCCTCTTGCACGAGTAAATCAGCAAAATTATATAGGTATTTTGGTTCTCTATATGCTCCACTGGGCAGACAAAAAGGGAGAGTTGGTGATAGTTTTGGTTTTATAAGAATATCTAGTTTTTTTATGTGTGATTTGCTAAAAGCATCATCTAAAAAGATGATTTTGCATTTGAGTGATTTTGCATATTTTATAGCTTTTATCCTGTCTTCACTGACTATAACTGTTGCTTTTGGTAGAGATTTGGCATACAACATCGCTTCATCTCCACTTTGAGCAACATTGCACAAAATTTCACTCTCTTTTGATACGACTATCAATCCACTGCTTTCTCGATTGTATCCTCTTAGAATTATCGCACAATTTTCTCTCTGTCTTGCTAATTCTATGACCAGAGGTGTTTTACCGCTTCCTCCTATCGTAAGGTTTCCTACGCTTATGATTGGAATATTAAAATTTATCTTTTTGCAAAAGAGTCTTTTAGAGATAACAATTAAGCAGTATATGCCAGAAAGAGGAAGAAGTAAAAAGGAGAGTAAAAATTGTAAAAGAGTTTTTGGATAGAAGAGATACTCCTCTATCCAAAAAACAACTTTGGCTTTATCAAACACGAGTTTTTGAGATTTTTCTTATCTGTTCACATATGTAGTAAACATCTTTATCGCTAAGGCTTGGATATATAGGTAAAGAGAGGATTTTCTGATAGTTTTTAAGAGCATTAGGAAAATCATTTACTCTCATATTGTATTTTTTTCTATAATATGTCAGTAGATGTATAGGTATATAGTGCAGAGCTGTATTTATGCCTTTTTCTTTTAGCTCTCTTGCGAAGCTATCTCTGTTCTTATCTACTTTTATTATGTATTGGCTGAAAATATGTTCTCTTTTTTCTATGGGAGTGCTGACATGGTCACACTCTTTTAGCTCTTCATCATAAATTTTTGCTATCTGTTGTCTTCTTCTTATGAAAAAATCATTTTTCTCTAACTGTCCTAGGGCATAAGCGGCATTTAGTTCGTTCATATCGTATTTTAAGCCTATATCTATGACATCATAAACATATCCAAGGTTTCCATAAGCATCCCAACCATCATTTATAATGGCATGATTTCTTAAAAGCACAGCTCTATCTCTTAGGTTTTCACTATTTGTAGTTAGTATTCCACCGCTTGCAACAGCATGCTTCATTTGAGGAGAGAATCTAAAAGTAGTTATATCAGCTTTTAATCCACCAATCCTAGCTCCATTAAAAGTAGCGCCTAGTGCTTCTGAAGCATCTTCAACTATCTTTATATTATACAATTTTGCTATTTTATAAAATTTATCCAATTGTGTTGGCTGACCTGCTATATGATTTATAAAAACACCTTTTAGTTTTTTACTTTTATTTTGTTCTAATAATTTCTCTAACACATCCAAATCAATATTAAAATCATCCTCGTCAATATCTATAAAAATAGGCTCTGCATCAAAGTGTCTGATAACCTCTGCAACCGAAGGAAAAGAGTTGACAGAGCAGATGATTTTATCCCCTCTTTTTAGATCAAGTGCACACATGGCAAGATGCATAGCGGAAGTTCCATTGTTGGTTGAGATGGCATATTTGCTTCCTATATATGTGCTAAAATCTTGTTCTAATTTCTCAACTTTATTGGCTTTTTTTAACTCTAGTACCTCGTTTACATACTCTTTTTCCCTTTTGTCTAGATAGGGTTTGTAAAATGGTATCTCTTTTTTGCTTGCGTTCATTTGTGTCCTTTTTTATAACTTTATATCTCTAGCATATAAAAAGTCATGGTTTATCGTTCGATGACCTATCTTTGCTATTAGTGGCGGTTTTCTTTTAAATTGATTTTTGTATATTCTGTTTTTTATAAGTTTAATAATTTTTAGACTAAATCCCTCTTCTAGCATCTCTTGTTCATTCATGCGATTATCTACAAATGCTTCTAGAGCTTTATCTATATCTGCATAAGAAAATCCCAAATCCTGCTCATCACTTTGACCTTCCCATAAATCAGCCGAAGGAGGTTTGTCTATGATCTGTTTTGGTATCTCTAAATATCTAGCAAATTCAAAAATTTGTGATTTATATAGATCCCCTATGGGATTTAGAGCACTTGCCAAATCTCCAAAAAGTGTACCATAGCCCAAAAGAAGTTCACTTTTATTGCTAGTTCCTAAAACAAGTGCATTTTCTCTTGCTGAAATATCATATAAAACTGACATTCTGGCTCTAGCACTGAAATTGCCAATTCTTAGCTTGCTTATATTTTTGTCTTTAAAGTATGATTCTAAGATAGGAGCGATTGATATAGTTTCATAGTTTATATCAAATTTACTACACAAAGCAAGTGCATCATCCAAGCTATTTTGACTAGAGTAAGCTGAGGGCATCATGATGCCTAGCATATTGTCCTTAAAGGCTTTTTTTGCAAGCACAGCGACGACAGCAGAATCAATTCCACCGCTTATACCTAATACAACATTTTTTAAGCCGGTTTTATACACTTCGTCTCTCAAAAAATTGATAAGATATGATTCTATCAGTCTGTATTTTTGCAAAAAATACTCCTTTATACATAAGGCTGTTAAAATTATACTAAAGAAAGCATTAATTAATTCTTTTAAATATAATTAAAGTTTTTATTACTCCACCACATGAATAGGTAAACTTTTAAAAGCTCCTAGAGGCGTAAAATTTAGTATCAAAAAATTGCAGGACTAACTAGTTAATTCAAAAGTTTTTGGTGCTAAAGTTTATGCCTCTAGGAGCTTCCCTTCGGGTGATTTGCTTTTGCTCCATATTTTTGTTAAAATCATTTGAATTAACGAGTTAGTACTTCATGATTTTGCCTCAATATGAAACAAAATCAAATCGTTAAAAGTTTACCTATTCATGTGGTGGAGTAATAAGGTTTAAATAATTTTGTTATACTATTATCACATCTAAAAATATTAAGAGAGACAAAATGGATATCAAACAAAAAGCATGTGGTATGTATATGACTAATTGTTACATAGCAAAAGTTGATGATAAAGAGTTTATCATTGATCCTGGAGTTGATGCAGCTTCTTGGGTAAAGGATAATGTAAAAAATCCTATAGCCATACTGAATACACATGGGCATTTTGACCATATTTGGAGTAACCAAGAGTTAAAAGAGTATTTTAATATACCTATATATACTCCCAAAGATGATGTTTTTATGCTCACTTCTGATCCGTTTTCGCAAGGAACACCACCAAGCAGTGCAGATTTTGAGATAGTTGGAGATGAGGATATGGAGGTAGGCGGTATAAATATCAAATATCTCTTTTTCCCCGGACATACTCCCGGGTGTAGCGCTATTTTGATAGAAGATTCTTTTTTTAGTGGAGATTTTATATTTAAAAATTCAATAGGAAGAGTCGATTTTCCATATAGTAATCCAGATGAAATGAAAAAAAGTATAAAAAAATTTTTAAAAATTAAAGAAAATTATAGAGTATTTCCCGGGCATGGAGAGAGCACTACTGTTTTTGATGAGCAAAGAACTTTACCGGCATGGCTGGATTATATAGGTGTCTAACCTCAAGTAGCACCAATTAACTGGTGCTACTTGAGGTTGAGATTATCTGGCATGGTAGTCTTTAGTTATATCTTTTAATTTCATTTTTAAGATGTGATTTTCCAACAAAACAGCTTGAAAAATACCTTCAAAAATCTTAATTTCATTGATTTCCCCTATGACTTTTACTTCTCTTTTTCTGGAGTCTTCAAATTTAGCTTTTGCATCAAATTCTATCAAATCGCCATTTTTTGCCGGCGCTAAAAATTTTATTTTAGATGATATTATTACAAGATTTTCCTCATTTATGGCAGCTATCGCTGCATATTCGGCAGCTCCTGAAATAAACCCGCCATGTATTAATCCTAAAGTATCTACTGCCATTTCATCAGTAGTTTGTAGATGTGTTTTGGAGTGATTTTTTTCTAGAGAAACTATATTTCCACATAGACTCTTTTTTATTTTCTTGTGGGTATTAAGTGCTTCAGCTTTTTCAGCATAATTATAATCCTCCATAATGTCTTCACTGCTATCTCTAAAAACATCATCAAAATTTTCTTCAACTGATGATATTTTATCTATCTCATCTTGAGCTAACTCTTTAGCATCTTTTGCCATTTTATATCCTTGGAGGTTTTGTTGGTAACAATATCGGTATTTTATCTGCCTAGTTTAACATACACTCTTTTGGGGGCAGGGTATCCCTCTATCGTTTGTGTGCTGTCGTCTGGATTTAAAAAATTTTCCAAACTCTCTCCTTCTATCCACTCTGTTTTTCTCTGTTCGTTTGTATCTGTCTTTTTTATCTCCAAAATTTCAAAATCCTTGAATTTTGCCCTTTTGCACCAGTTTTTTAAGGCACTAATTGTTGGAATAAAATATACATTTGGTATTTTGGAGTATCTATCTTCGGGGGTGAGCACATAAGGTTCGTTTCCATCGATCATGAAGGTATCTAAAATCACATACCCACCAGCATTTAGTCCATTTTTCAAGGCTTTTAGTGCACTTATAGGATCACTTCTATGATATAAAACACCTAGACAAAAGATAACATCAAATTTATTTTCATAAAACGGCAAGTGCTCTATGCCTAAAAGTTCAAACTCTATAGAGGTTTTTAAAAAGTGATTTATAAAATCAAATTGAGTTTTATAGTGGATAGATGGGTCAAATCCAACAAGTTTTTTAGGTTTTTGCTCTAGCATCCTAAAAAGATAATAGCCGTTATTGCAGCCTATATCTGCCACACACTTATCTTTTAGGTTAAAATAGGGCTCTAAAAGATTGTATTTTATATAGCTTTTCCATTCACTATCTATGAATGTTCCAAATAGATCAAAAGGTCCCTTTCTCCAAGGTCTTAACTCCCATGCCAATCTATCTATGCGCTCTTTTTGTTCTTTTTTTATCTCTTTTGTCTCTATCTTTATGCTATTTTGCACAAGATACTCTATATCTTTTAAGTCAGGGAGTTGTTTTAAAGATTCTCTAAGGGTTTTTATATTTTTCCACTCTTGCCACTTGAGTCTCTCTACCCTTATCTTTTTTAAATCCATCTTCAAAAAATATCTTTTTTTACATCTTTGAAGTCAATCAGATTTTTATCGCAATCTTGATGATAAATCCCCATAGAGTCATAGTATTCACGGCAATCATTATAGTATTTATTGGATATCCCTCTGTCGTTAACATATAAACAACCGCTTAAGATGAGGGGTAATATAAAAATTAATAGTATTTTCATAGGATTATGATAACATTTCATTTATGATACACTACTTAAAGGAGTTTTTATGTCTATATCGCTGGTTGTCGTGATTATTTTGGTGATTATTTTGGTTTTGATGTACAACTCTCTGATTTATAAGAAGAATCAGGTTGAAAATATTTTTGGAAGTGTTGACACTGTACTTAAAAAAAGATACAACCTTATACCAAATCTAGTCTCAAGCGTGCAGGAGTATATGAAACACGAGAAGTCTATCTTGGAAAATATAACACAACTACGCTCAAAAGCAAATAGAACAGATTTGAGTGATGAGCAAAAGATAGAGTTAGATGCAAAAGTAAGCTCAGCACTTCGCTCTATCATGATAGCCGTGGAGAACTATCCTAACTTGAAAGCGAATGAAAATGTTATGCAACTCCAAAGAAGTCTAAACGAGATAGAGGAGCAGATAAGCGCAGCAAGAAGAGCCTACAACCAAGCAGTAACAGACTATAATAACGCAATAGAGATGTTTCCGACAAACCTCATGGCAAATGCTATGCACTATCACTCCAAAAAGGTATTTGAGATTCAAGATGACCAAAGAAAGAGTCCAAATGTAAAAGAGTTATTTGAGAAATAAAATTTTACAAAACACTAATTTATGCAGTAGTGTGAGGAATCTGCCCATAAATTTTTCTCTAAAAGGGCAGAAAACTTTTAAATATCATTTATGGGCAGAGGGGACAATCATGAGATCATACAGAGCGCTAGCTCGTGCTTTAGCAAATAAAAATAGTGATTTCTTGGCGATAGCCAAAGCTTTAGTCGCGAGGAATTTTGTTTGGGCTTTGCCCAAACAAAAGGGGACAATTAAATGAAATCATTGAGTCAACTTACAGATTTTTACTACAAAGATCTATTTCCTACACTCCAAGAATTAGAAAACAGGAGACAAAGGGTAAAATTTAGAGTTATTTTGTCCGGTATGGTTCTTTTGATAGTTGATTTGATGGTTTTTTCATTTTTTAGAGACAATCTTGATTGGCTTTTGTTTTTAAATATCGCAGTAGGCTCTTTTTTGTATAAGTTTATCACCCATGACTATACACAAGAGTTTAAGGAGAGAGTTATAGAGCCTCTCATACATTTTATAGACAGAGATTTGAGATATGTAGAGGATATGCATATATCTGAGTCAAAATTTATAAATTCAAGACTTTTTACTTCTACACCGGACAAGATAGAGGGAAATGACTATATAGCAGGGATGATAGACGGAGTGAAAATCGAACTCTCAGATATGCATGCTCAAAAAAGAGATAAAGACTCAAAAGGTAGAAGCAGTTGGAGGACAATTTTTAGAGGGCTCTTTATCATAACAGAGTTTAATAAAAATTTTAGTGGAAAAACAGTTGTACTGCCAGATAGTGCTCAAAATTCATTTGGTGATTTGATAGGAAATTGGCTACAATCACACAATATAAACAGAGATGAGTTGATCAAGATGGATGATCCCGAGTTTGAGAGAGAGTTTGTTGTCTATGGAAGTGATCAGATAGAGGCTAGATATATACTTAGCCATTCATTGATGAAAAGGTTGCTTAGCTTTAAGAGGAAAAGTGGACATAAAGTTTATGTATCATTTGTATATAACAATGTATATATAGCCATAGAGTATGGAAAAGATCTGTTTGAGCCATCGGTGTTTAATACTCTTTTAGATTATAAGGTAGCTATGGATTATCTCCAAACTTTACATTTGGCAGTGAGTATCAGGCAAGAGCTTAACATTGATCAAAAAATATGGAGTAGAGTGTGAATGTATTGATTTTGAGTATAAAAGATTTTTTTACCGCAAAGATGCTTAAGTATGCTATTTTGCCTTTGGTTGCCACTTTGATAGTGATGTATCTACTCTTTTTTGTATTAGCAGGTGTAGGCATAGACAGTATGCACTCAACACTAGATATAAATACCGTGAGCACTACTATGCAAAATGGAGTTCCACATACACAGAGCTTTAGTGCTCATCTGCAAGACTCTTCTATTATTAAATTTTTGATGAAATATGCTCTGACATCATGGCTTGCCTCTTTTTTGGTTTATGCAGTTGGTGGTTTTTTTGTTTTGTATGCTTCTGTTTTTATAGCTGTTATAGTTTTGGGATTTATGACTCCTATGATACTAAAAGAGTTGCAAAAGAGACATTATGGTGATGTAAAGATGGTCGGATATTCAAATCCCCTTGAAGCTCTTTTCTTGGTTTTAAAATGGGCTTTTATCATGATTTTACTCTTTATACTGTTGATACCGTTTTACTTTATACCCCTTTTGAATATAATTGCTTTTAATCTGCCTCTATACTACTTTTTTCATAAGATGCTAGTTTATGATATCAGCTCAAATATGACAACAAGAGAAGAGAATGAAAAGATAAAATACTTCAATAAAAATT
>JALVAU010000250.1 GCA_027011025.1 Campylobacteraceae bacterium
CTAGTAGCTCCTGCATCTTACTGTCTAGCACTTGATGGCAACTTATACCACTCAGATATGTGTTTAGTGCGTAAGGTCAGTTAAAAAAAAGGAGTTGCAAGATTGTTAGTTCATATATGTTGTTCGGTTGATAGTCATTTTTTCTTGCAAAAATTATCTTCTCTCTATCCTGAAAAAAAATTGATAGGTTATTTTTATGATCCAAAC
The DNA here is from genome assembly GCA_027011025.1 of Campylobacteraceae bacterium. Classification (GTDB taxonomy): domain Bacteria; phylum Campylobacterota; class Campylobacteria; order Campylobacterales; family Sulfurospirillaceae; genus JAADIZ01. The sequence goes on from JALVAU010000250.1 coordinate 208, forward strand.
ATTCATCCTTATAGCGAATATAGACTTCGCCTCATAGATGTAAAAAGAAGTTGTGATAAGTTAGGCATTAAATTGATAGAGGGAGAGTATGATTATGAAGGGTGGATTGAGGCAGTAAGGGGCTTAGAAGATGAGCCTGAAAAGGGTAAAAGGTGCAGCGTATGCTTTGATAATAGGTTAGCTAATACTGCGATGAAAGCATTGGAGATAGGGGAAAAAGAGATAACAACAACACTGCTGACAAGCCCAAAAAAATCCATAGAACAACTGAGAGAAAATGCTCGCGAAATTGAAGAAAAATATGGCTTACATGTACTAACGCCTGACTTTAGAAAAGGTGGGGGTACGAGTGAACAGTTTGCACTAGCAAAAAAAGATATGCTTTACCACCAAAACTATTGTGGATGTCTTTTTGCTTTGAGTGCTCAAAGAGAATCCCAGCATAGGCTCAAAGATGAATTAATGTCGCCTATATCAAAGCAGATTTTGCCCTCTAGCATAGAAGATAGAATTGAGTTGTATAAAAGTATAAACGAGTGTGAAAAAAATGGAGAAAAGTTTAGACTAAGAAGAGAAAAGTTTTTAAATTATAGGCTTTTACAAGGATTTATAGAAGATGAAAAACAAGAGGTACTTCCAAGTTACTTTTTGTTTTATTCCAAACTTTCAAGAGAGTTTACAAAGGGCAAGATAGCTTATATTGAAGACAATATCGGATACTTTAACAGGGAAGATATACTGTTTTTACCTATAGAAAAATTCAATAAAATCACACAAACTGAGTATAAAAATATAGCTGACATGATAAAAAATCCTCCACATGTAGAGGACGAAATAAGATTGAGAGCATCTTTGGCAAATACTTTATTACCGACACTCTCCCCCATCATAATTTTAAATGAGATAAAAATACAAAAATACAAAATCCACTTAAATTCAATTATATATGAAGATGTTAGAGAAAATTTAGTAAAAATTGGATAAAATAAACTAAAACAACATAAGACCTTTAACTTTTTATTTCTTAGAGGCAAATCCTCCCGTTGGTCTGAGCCTCACGAAATAAAAAGTTAAAGGTCTTATGTTGTTACAAAAGGCAATAATTTGATAATAGATGTAGTTGAAATACAAGAGATATTACCACACAGACCACCATTTTTATTAGTTGATAGAGTTACGGATTTGGAAGCAAGAATCTCCATAGAAGCTTATAAAAATGTTACTATACAAGAGCCTATTTTCGGTGGACATTTCCCCGGCCATCCGATATATCCGGGGGTGATGATCATAGAAGGCATGGCACAAGCCGGAGGAATTTTGGCTTTTAAGAGTATGGATGAAGAGGGACAAGAGGATACAAAAGACAAAGTAGTCTATTTTATGAGCATAGATAAAGCAAAGTTTAGAGCACCTGTAAGACCAGGTGATAGACTCGTTTATAAGCTTAGTGTTATAAAACATAGAGGTTCTATCTGGGTACTTGATGGTAAAGCTTTTGTAGATGATAAGCTTGTAGCTGAGGCTGAATTAAAAGCCATGATAGTTGATAAATAGAGAAAAATATGCCAAATATTCACCCAAGTGCCGTTATTGAAGATGGTGCAAAACTAGGAGATGATGTAAAAGTAGGTGCCTTTGCATTTGTATCTGCAAAAAGTGTATTAGAAAATGGTGTCGAAATTATGCAGGGGGCAGGAATTTATGGTGATACACTCATAGGAGAGGGAACAAAAATCTACCCTTACGCAATCATCGGTATGCCCCCTCAAGATATAGGCTACAGAGCAGAAGATGATGTAAAGGTTCAAATTGGCAAAAGAAATATCTTACGAGAATTTGTAACACTCAACGCCGGAACAACTCATGGCAACGGAACCACAAGGATAGGAGACGACTGTTTTATCATGATCTATTCTCATATAGCTCATGATTGTCAAGTGGGTAACAATGTCATCATGGCAAATAATGCTACGCTTGCAGGACATGTAGAAGTCGGAAGTTATACGGTTATAGGCGGTATGACACCGATTCACCAGTTTGTAAAAGTTGGTGAAGGTTGTATGATAGGGGGTGCGAGTGCCGTTAGTCAAGATATTCCACCTTTTTGTTTGGCCGAGGGGAATAGAGCAGTAGTCAAAGGTTTAAATGCCGTTGGCATCAAAAGAAGATTTGAAAAAGAAGATATAAGGGCATTGCAGGGTGCCTATAGAAAACTGTTTAGATCTGGTTTGCCTATCAAAGATGTGGCACAAGAGTTGATAAAAGATGAAAAAAATAAAAAAGTAAAACAGATGTGCAAATTTATATTAGAAACAAAAAGAGGCATACCGTATGAGAGGAAAAAATAAATATGACAAATCGTGAATGTAGTTTTTGCGGAACTAAAGAGAGTAGTGATACAAGGTTGATTGCAGGTGAAAATGTTTATATTTGTGAGCATTGTGTCATATCTGCTTATAAGATATTTTTTGGTGATGAAGAAGAGAGCAATAAAGAGAAGAAGCTAGATTATGAGATGTTGATTCCAAAAGAGCTGACCAAAGCTTTGGATCAATTTGTAGTTGGTCAAAATAGAGCCAAAAAAGTATTTTCAGTTGGTGTTTATAACCATTACAAAAGGATATTTAAGCAAAAAGCCATAGAAGATGATACTGAGATTTCAAAGTCTAACATACTGTTGATTGGCCCAACAGGAAGCGGAAAGACTCTTATGGCTCAAACTCTTTCAAAATTTTTAGATGTTCCATTGGCCATCACTGATGCTACAAGTTTAACTGAAGCTGGATATGTCGGAGAAGATGTTGAAAATATTTTGACTAAGCTTCTTCAAGCAGCTGACGGAGATGTTAAAAGAGCTGAACAGGGTATAGTCTTTATAGACGAAATAGATAAGATTGCTAGAATGAGTGAAAATCGCTCAATCACTAGAGATGTGAGTGGCGAGGGAGTTCAGCAGGCACTTTTGAAACTTATAGAAGGAAGTATAGTAAATATACCGCCAAAAGGTGGCAGAAAACACCCAAATCAAGAGTTTATACAGATAGACACATCCGGAATCTTATTTGTTTGTGGTGGTGCATTTGATGGACTAGAAGATATAATCAAAAGAAGAATTGGCAAAAATGTTTTAGGATTCGGACAAGAGAAGAGAGCTAAGAGCGAGGATTGGAAACTTTTAGATATGGTTGAGCCTGATGATTTAGTCCATTTTGGTCTTATACCAGAACTTGTAGGAAGACTACATGTGCTTGCAACACTAAATGAGATAAGCAAAGAAGATATGGTTAAGATTTTAACTGAACCTAAAAATGCTATATTCAAACAATACAAAAAGCTCTTTGCTATTGATGGTGTTGAGTTGACATTTGAAAAAGATGCTCTTGAAGAGGTTGCTGATTTAGCGATAAAGAGAAAAACAGGAGCAAGAGGTTTAAGGGCTATTATGGAAGAGACTATGATAGATGTTATGTATGAACTTCCTGAATTAAATGGCTATGAAATAGTAATTACAAAAGATACAATAGCTGACGGTGCAAAGCCATTGTATATCAAAAAAGAGCAAAAAAGCGCATAAAATCAATCAGCTAGGCACAAGCCTAAGCTTTAGTAGAGCGTAAATTATCAAGGAATTCACTTCCTTGATAAGATGACAGCAAGATAGAAGCTTCTGACCGCAAGGTCTAGCTTTAGTAGAGCGTGATTTCTTTAGAGGCAGAGCCTCTAAAGAAAATGACAGTAAAATAAAAAAGGGTAGATTTAATGATTCTTGATCAGATTATAGGATTTTTTTCAAGCGATATGAGTATAGACTTGGGTACTGCAAACACTCTAGTTCTAGTTAAAGGAAGAGGTATCATAATCAATGAACCTTCTGTTGTGGCAATTCAAAGCGACAAATCCGGAAAACAGAGGATATTGGCAGTTGGAACTGAAGCAAAAAATATGCTTGGAAAGACTCCAGGCAGTATAGAGGCGATTCGTCCCATGAAAGATGGAGTTATTGCTGATTTTGATATGACAGAAAAAATGATAAGATACTTCATAGAAAAAGCACATAAAAGAAAAAGTTTTTTAAGACCTCGTATAATCATTTGTGTTCCTTATGGTCTTACACAAGTTGAAAGAAAAGCTGTACGAGAATCAGCCATGAGTGCAGGAGCTAGAGAGGTATTTTTGATAGAAGAGCCGATGGCAGCAGCTATTGGTGCTGGGTTACCGGTAAGAGAACCTAAAGGAAGCCTAGTAGTCGATATTGGCGGTGGTACAACAGAGATAGGCGTAGTCTCTCTTGGTGGATTGGTGATAAGTAAGTCAATCAGAACAGCGGGTGATAAAATAGACTTAGCTATAGTTGATTATGTTAAGAAGAAATTTAATCTACTCATTGGTGAGAGGACAGGAGAAGAGATAAAAATTGAAATAGGTGCCGCAATTGCCCTAGATGAACCTATCGTCGCTATTGTGAAGGGAAGAGATCAGGTTAGTGGACTACTGAGCAGAATTGAATTAACAAGTGAAGATGTAAGAGATGCTACAAAAGAACCTATAAAAGAGATAGCAGACGCTCTTAAAGATGTTTTAGAGGTTATGCCTCCTGACCTTGCCGGTGATATCGTAGAAAACGGCATAGTTTTGACTGGTGGTGGAGCTCTTATCAGAGGATTTGATAAATATTTATCTGATATTGTAAAACTACCGGTTTTTGTAGCAGAAGAACCTCTTTTGGCAGTTGCAAAAGGAACAGGTAGAGCTCTAGAAGAGATAGAGTTACTTCAACATTTGGCAAATGAATAGACTAAAACTTTTAATATTTTTAGTTTTACTGATATTTGTTTCAGTTAAATTTACCACTATTGGCAGAGGATATGTGGTTAGTTTTAGCAACTATATCATTTCAAACTATCTAAATATAAAAGAGTTTATCAGTGATAAAATAGATGAGCATATATCACAGCAAGCAACAATAGTTAAACTAAAAGAAAAAAACAGGGAATTAGAAAAATCAGCTCTTTTATCCATAGCATTTGCCGGAAAATTAAATAGTATATTAAAGGATAATAATCTATCCACATACAGCCCAAATGTTAAGCTGATAAGAGCCATATCATACTCGGATTTAAATAACTACGATAGAGTTTGGTTGGATTTTGAAGATTTTAATAAAAGCAAAATATATGGACTGCTATATCAAGGCTATGCTGCCGGAATAGCTATAGAAAAAAATTCTCACCCATTAGGTTTGCTACTAAGAGATAAGAATTGCATATTTTCAGTCTATGTAGGAGAAAAAAAGATTCCCGGAATCTTTCAGGGAAATAAGAAAAATTTACTTATAAAGTATATACCATTATGGATGAATCCAAAAATTGGAGATGATATAATGACAAGCGGGCTAGACGGTATATTTTTTCAAGGTATAAGAGTTGGAAAAGTATTAAAGGTGATAGAAGAAGAGTCTTCAAAGACAGTCATATTACAACCATATGTTGGTTTGAAAATTCCAGCATTTTTACATATAATAACAAAAAATTAGGGGTAAATTTATGCCAAAAAGAGATGATATAAAAACGATATTGCTTATAGGATCAGGTCCTATTGTGATAGGACAAGCTTGTGAATTTGACTATTCCGGAACTCAGGCAGCAAAGACACTAAAAGAGCTAGGGTATAAGGTTGTTTTGATAAATTCAAATCCGGCAACCATAATGACTGATCCCGAATTTGCAGATAGAACTTATATAGAACCTATCAATGAAGAGATTATCGAAAAAATTATAAAAAAAGAGAGAGTGGATGCTATTTTGCCAACTATGGGCGGACAAACTGCTCTAAATGTTGCTATGAGTATGTACGAAAAAGGCATGTTGGATGGCATCACATTTTTAGGTGCAAATCCAGAAGCTATCAAAAAAGGTGAAGATAGACAGGCTTTTAAAGAGGCGATGATAAAAATCGGCATGGATTTGCCAAAAAGTAAATATGCCTACAATCTCAAAGAGGCAGAGATTGCTGCCGATGAGATAGGTTTTCCACTCATCATCAGAGCTTCTTATACGCTTGCAGGTGGCGGAAGCGGGGTTGCTTACAATATAGATGAGTTTAAAGACTTAGCCACAGGTGGGCTAGAGGCAAGTCCGATAAATGAGATACTCATTGAAGAGTCACTTTTGGGATGGAAAGAGTACGAGATGGAGGTTATCAGAGATAACAGCGATAACTGCATAATCGTCTGCTCTATAGAAAATTTTGATCCGATGGGGGTGCATACGGGAGATAGTATAACTATAGCTCCGGCTCTGACATTGACTGACAAAGAGTATCAAAATATGAGAAATGCCTCTTTTGCAATTCTAAGAGAGATAGGCGTGGATACGGGCGGAAGTAATGTACAGTTTGCCATCAATCCGAAAAATGGCAGGATGACCGTCATAGAGATGAATCCAAGAGTAAGCAGAAGTAGTGCTCTAGCTTCAAAAGCTACCGGTTACCCTATCGCAAAAGTAGCAACTCTTTTAGCGGTTGGTTTCAGACTTGATGAAATCACGAATGATATAACAGGAACTGCTGCTAGTTTTGAGCCGGTAATCGACTATATAGTCACAAAAATTCCTCGTTTTACATTTGAAAAATTTCCTGTAGCTGACTCAACGCTAACAACATCCATGAAGAGTGTCGGTGAAGTCATGGCGATAGGAAGAACTTTCAAAGAGTCTTTTCAAAAAGCACTTTGTTCACTAGAAGTTGGATTGAGCGGATTTGATGAGATAAAATATGATGATGAAAAACTAAAAAGAGAGATAAGAAGACCAAATGAGTTTAGAATGCTTTGTGTTATGGAAGCACTCGGGCGTGGATTTAGTGTGGACGAGGTGTATGAATTGAGCAAAATCGACAAATGGTTTTTATATCAATTTGAAGATTTGGTCAAATTTGAGAAAAAACTAGATATGTTCGCTCTAAACAATGAAAAACTCTTAAGAGAAGCAAAAAGCTATGGATTTTCCGATAAAAAAATAGCATGGCTCATAAACAAATATGACAATCTCGAACTAACACAAAATGATATATACTTTGCAAGAGAGAGGCTAGGCATAAATCTAGAGTACAATGAGGTAGATACTTGTGCAGCAGAGTTTAAAGCCCTAACCCCATATCTCTACTCTACTACAAATATCACGAAACTCCCAAAAGACAAGAGAGAAAAAAGCCAAGACAAAAAAGTGATGATCATAGGTGGCGGACCAAACAGGATAGGTCAAGGTATAGAGTTTGATTACTGTTGTGTTCACGCTGCTTATGCCCTAAACGATATGGGCATAAAGACTATCATGTATAACTGCAATCCTGAAACAGTATCGACTGATTATGATACGAGTGATATACTATATTTTGAGCCGATTGATTTTGAACATGTCAGAAGTGTTGTTGAGAGTGAAAAACCAGATGGTATCATAGTGCATTTTGGAGGTCAAACACCGCTCAAGATAGCAAAAAGATTGACTGTAATTGGAGCAAAAATCATAGGTACAACAGCAAGAGTCATAGATGAAGCTGAAGATAGAGAAAAATTTTCAGCATTTATCAAAGACAATGGTCTTTTACAACCTAGAAATGACTCAGCCATAAGCAAAGAAGATGCTATAGAAAAAGCCAAAGAGATTGGTTATCCTGTGCTTGTAAGACCTAGTTATGTACGGGCGGACGAGCCATGAGAATCGTATAT
>JALVAU010000251.1 GCA_027011025.1 Campylobacteraceae bacterium
ATCTATATGAGGATATCTCAGATAACAAAGGGATAGAGATTGGAAAAACTAAGAGATATAAAAGATATAGTTGAAGTTAGTGACTACTCTATATACTATCTATTTGGATATATAACTCTTGCTATTTTGATATTTTGTGTGATTATCTACCTCTTGAGCAGGCAAAAAAAGAGGAAAAAACTCACAAAAAAAGAGATGGCATTGCAGGAATTGAAAAATATAGATTATGAAAATTCAAAAGACATAGCATATAAGTTTACTCTAAATATTCCGTATTTTATAGATGAAAAAAACAAGAAAGAGATAGAGGAGCTGTTGGAAAGCTTGAAGATGTATAAATACAAAAAAGATATTCCAACTATGGACAAAGAGTTAAAGCAGAGGGTTAAAAAGATGATAGGAGTAGTAAAATAGTGTTAAATCAGATAGTTTTTGAGTATCCATTGGCATTTTTGATCATCATTCCTTTTGTGATTTGCCAAATATATTGTAAAGCAAAGACAGATGCTCTGTTTTTTCCGACTATAAAATTTTTAAAGAGAGCTACAAAAAAAAGTATGCTGTTGGAAAATATTTTAAAAGTATTGATTGTCTTGCTTTTGGTAACTTCCCTAGCAAGCCCTATCATAAAAGATGAAGTTAGTATCAAAAATGATAAAGGCTATGAGATATCTTTGATAGTCGATGCTAGTGGATCTATGGCGCAAAATAACAAATTTGGTATAGTCAAAGAGATAGTTAGTGACTTTTTGGATAAGAGAGTGCATGATAAGATTGGGCTTAGTATTTTTGCTGATTTTGCTTATGTGGCAGTTCCGTTGACTTATGATAAAAAGAGCATAAAAAGACTTCTTAACAGACTTCAAGTAGGGGTCGCAGGTAGCAGAAGAACAGCTCTTTATGAAGCTCTATTTTTAAGCTCAAACCTATTTAAAAATTCACATGCAAAGAAAAAGATAGCTATTTTATTGACAGATGGAATGAATAATGTAGATAATATTCCACTTGATGTAGCCATAAAAACTATCAAAAAATATGGCATAAAAGTCTATACGGTAGGAATTGGCGGTGTTGGAGATTTTGATCCAAATGTATTAAAAAAGATAGCCCAAGAGAGTGGAGGTGAGTTTTTTCAAGCAAATAGCAAGCAAAGGCTCAAAGAGATATATGATACTATTGACAAGTTGGAAAAGAGCAAAATAAAAGCAAATAAATATGTGAAAAAAAGATATCTATTTGCCTATCCTTTAGGATTGGCACTCTTTTTTACAATCATACTTCTCTTTAGAAGAAACAAGGAGTTAGCATGATAACTTTTATACGACCAGAATTGCTTTGGCTTATAATTTTTCTTTTGCCTCTTTTTTATTTTCTAAAGCACAACAAACACTCTTATGAATCATTTTTTGCAAAAGATGTATTGGAAAAGATTAGAGTGAAAAACAGGGGTTTTAACAAGAGAGTAAGAGATATATTTTTAATACTTTCACTATTTTTAATGATTTTAGCTTTGGCTCGTCCAACTATAGATAGAGGTGAAATAAAAGTAAAATCAAGCTTTATAAATGTCGTAGCAGGACTTGACATATCAAATTCTATGTTTGTGGATGATGTATATCCTAGCAGGTTTGCATTGGCAAAGAAAAAGTTTTTTCTTTTCTTGAAAGATATGAAAAATGCTAGAGTCGGGGTTGTGGGATTTAGCTCCCAATCCTTTCTAGTAGCACCTCTTAGCGAAGATTACCACTCGCTTAATTTTTTAGTAAAAAATCTTAATGTCTCTAGTATGAGTCTTAGAGGAACTGACTTTATGAGTGCGTTGGAAGCCGCAAATGATCTGTATCAAACAGATGAGAAAAAAGCATTTTTGATTTTTAGCGATGGTGGAGACCAGAGTGATTTTAGTAAAGAGATTGCTTATGCCAAAGAGCATAATATAGTAGTATTTGTTTATGCGATAGGAACTGATAAAGGTGGAGTTATAAAGACAAAAAACGGAGCACTAAAAGATAAAAATGGCAATATTGTAGTAGTAAAAATAAATGAAAATATAAAAAAACTAGCACTTCAGACAGGTGGAGCATATATGCGCTCGACTCTTTCAAACAGAGATATTGCGATGCTAAGCAATGCCATAAAATCAAGATTTAAAGCAAAAGGGAGTGAAGTAAATTTGATAAAAGATAGACTAGAGTTGTTTTACTATCCATTGATT
>JALVAU010000252.1 GCA_027011025.1 Campylobacteraceae bacterium
TACTTAAAGTCAAAATATCTCTATTTATATTATATCTCTTTAGCATTTAAACTCTTTGTGCTTTTGTATTGCCAAATATTCCACCCGGCATAAAAAAGAGTATCGCTAAGAGTGCTACAAAAGCAACTGCATCTTTATACTCACTAGAGATGTATCCTGCTATCAACGACTCCAATATACCAAGGACCAAGCCACCGGCAACTGCGCCAAAAGGGTTGCTAAGACCACCGATGATAGCCGCTGCAAAACCTTTGAGTCCAAGCATAATTCCAACTTCATAATTAGTTGAAGTTATAGGAGTCAAAAGTACACCTCCTATCGCAGCAATAGCAGCAGATAGTGCAAAATTTATCATCAAAATTTTCTTGATATTTATGCCCATTAGTCTTGCTGCATCTACATTTATAGAAGCAGCCATCATAGCTTGACCTGTCTTTGTTTTCTTAAAGAAAAAGTATAAAAATGTAACTATAACAATAGAGACTATCATGATAAGTATAGATTGGTAAGTAAGAGTTGTACCAAACATATCAAAAGAGCCATCTCCTACAAATGATGGCATAGTATGAAGCTCTTTATCAAAAACAACCTCGGCCAAACCTCTTAGAAAAATGGCAAAGCCCAGAGTCAATATGATAAGCGAAATCTGAGAGCTCTCTTTTGAAAAAGAGATGAGCTTATACAAAACTATGCCTATGATAGAGGTTACCATAATCGCTAAGATAAAAGATACTCCAAGAGGAAGTCCGGCTTTTAAGAGAAAAACCGTGGACATTCCCCCTGCCATCACAAACTCTCCTTGTGAAAAGTTTATAATGCCACTACTATTATATATAACAGTAAATCCTATACCTACAAGTGCATATATAAAACCGACTGTTACTCCTGAGAGCAAGAAACCAAGAAATTCGTTCATCTATTTGACGATAACCCAATCACCATTTTTAATATCCAACAGAACCATACCTGTTTTAGTATCAAGTCCTAAGTGGTCAGTAGGACTCATATTTACTACTCCATCAACCCCTTGAAAATTCTTAAGATTTTCTATACCATCTCTTATCTTTTGTGGATTTGTTGATTTTTCCGCTTTTATCGCAGCAACTATAGCATATAGTGAATCATAAGCATGTCCGCCAAAGCTTGCAACTTGTGTATGAAATGCCTTTTCATACTCATTTTTGTAAGATAATGCTACTTTTTTTACTGGATTTGAATCAGCTAATTTATCAGCTACAACAACAGGAGGCGCAACTAATCTAACACCATTTGCCGCTTTGCCTGCTATCTCTATAAATTTTTTAGAAGCTACACCATGAGATTGATATAGAGGTTGTTTGATTTTAAGTTGTCTGTAATTTTTTGTAACTATCGCAGGACCTTGACCAAAGCCCGGATTTAAGACAGCTTGTACTTTTTTGTTATTTTTTATCTTAAGAAGCTGGGTTGTCATATCTGAATCTTTTTTACCATAAGTCTCATCAGCAACTATCTTTATACCATAATCAGGAGCTACACCTTTACACTGTTTTCTCATAGATTTTCCAAATCCACCACTTCCTGAAATCAAAGCTAGATTTGTCAATTTTCTCTTTTTGAGATCCTGCATGATTCTCTGACATGCCATTCTATCGGTTGCTACCATTTTAAAGACATATTTTTTAACAGGATTTATAATCACAACAGCTCCAGCCATAGATATCAAAGGAATCTTTGCTCTTTGAACAAACTTGATGATAGCCATAGTCTCACCGGTAGTTGACGGACCTATGATAGCCACAACTTTATCTTGATTGATAAGCCTTTTTACAAATGTAACAGCTTTTTTTGGACTAGCACCGGTATCATAAGCTACAAGTTCTAGCTTTTGACCGTTAACTCCACCTTCATCATTTATCTTCTTGACATAATGCTGCAAAGTCTTAAGCTCAGGGTCTCCCAAAAACGATGCCGGCCCTGTTGCAGAGACAATCGCCCCTATTTTTATAGTCCCTGCATTAAGTAACGAAAAGCTAGAAACAAACAAAAATGCTAAAATACTCAAACCTATTTTCTTAAGCATACCAAAACTCCTAAAATTAAATATAAACTGACCTTACGCACTATATCACATCATCAGTGAATTTTAAGGCTGACGAGTGCGAGGCGGTTTTGCTTTGGCATAGCTAAAGCTATGTTAAAGTGAAACTAACGAAGTAATCGTATGCCTTAA
>JALVAU010000253.1 GCA_027011025.1 Campylobacteraceae bacterium
TTTCTTTTCTTGGCTTTTGCCAAAGCTTTAGTGTCTGAGTAGAGTTTGGACTTCGTTCAAATTTTACGAGCAATAAGATAAAATGAGAGCATCGAGATAAAGCGAAGCTTACAGAGACTCTAGAGTCTCTGTAAGCAAAAAGAAAGTTAATATTTATTTTATTGCTTCAAGAGCTCCAGAGTAGTTTGGCTCTTCTGTGATTTCAGGAACTATCTCTTTGTAAGTTACAACACCATCTTCGTTTACTACAAAAATAGCTCTACATGTAACACCAGCCAAAGGACCATCAGCTACCAAAACACCATAAGAGTTTGCAAAATCTTTATTTCTAAAGTCGCTTCCAACACTTAGATTTTCAATTCCTTCGGTTGTGCAGAATCTACCCATAGCAAATGGAAGATCCATGGAGACTACAGTAACACTAGCATTGTCTATTTTTGCTGCTTCTTCATTAAATTTTCTTGTTTCAGCTGCACATACAGGAGTATCAAGAGAAGGTACAACTACTATGACTTGTTTTTTGCCAGTAGCACCACCGACTGTAATTTCTCCTAAATCTTTTCCAACAACTACAACCTGGGGAGCTTTATCTCCAACATTTACTTCATTTCCACCTAGAGCAACAGGATTGCCTTTTAAATTTGTTTGTGACATTTTTTTACCTTTAATAATTTTTAATAACAGAAGTATATCTAAATAGGATAAAAATAGTCTTAATTATAAAAAATAACAGAAACTTGGTATAATACTATGCAAGGAAAAAATATGAATAGTATGAAGATTTTAAAAATATCTTTGATGGTTATTTTATTGGTTGCAGTAGTATATGTTGTTGTGGATATGTTTTTTAAGAGTAGTAATCAAACGAGAGAAAATTTTAGTAAATTCTCCCAAAGGGTAGCCAGACAAGCTAAAAAATCGACAGAAGGCACAGATAAAACGATGGTGCCTTTGGATGGAATAATGATAACTATTAATGGAAGAAAGTATCACTATATGAAGGCAGATATGTCATTTAAGATGAAAAACACAGAAGATACTAAGATATTAGAAAAAAACATAGATGATGTTAGAGATTTAATATTAAGATATACTGCACTTAAGGGTAGTGATAAGTTGGATACAGATAAAGGTAAAGAGGCATATAAAGCTACTATCAAAAATCTAATATATCACACTTTTGGATATGAAGTGGAAGATATATATTTTAGAAATTTTGTTCTAGCCCCTTAGTCTTTTGAAACTGTAAAAAGATAAGAGCCATAAAGGCTATAAAAGCCGCATACAAAAAGATATATTTTCCATACATATAGCCTGCGAATAGTGAACCAAGAAATCCGCCTAAACCAAAAGAGATACCATAATAGAATTGATTTGATAGTTTTTTATTCTCATATATCCGGTAGAGGTAGCTAATCGCAGCTGTATGGTGAAGTGCAAAGCCAAAAGCATGCAGGGACTGGGCTATATAAGAGATGGTCAGTGAAGCAGGAAACAAGTACAACAACAACCATCTTATCATGGTCAAAAATAGGGCAAATTTCATCAGCGCGAGAAGTTCAAATCTTTTAAAAAAAGATGATTGAAAATAGAAAAGCGTAACTTCACAAATGATTGAAAATGTCCACAGGTAACTAACACTTTTTAGAGATATACCGTGACTTGTCTCATAAATAGTGAAAAAATTGTAAAAAATCCCAAAACTCATCTGAGTTAAAAATAGAGAAATCCAAAGATATATGGCTTTTTTAAATCTGAATTTTTCGTATAATCTTTTTGTGCCTTTGTAAAAACTCTTCTTGGTAGATGTTATTGAAAATCCTGATATTACAACTATCAACCCAGTTAATAAAAAGAGATTTAGAACTACACCATAACCACTTAAATATCTAGCCAAGACTAAGCTATATAGCATAAAACCCAAAGATCCAAATAGTCTTGTTTTGCCGTACTTCTCTTTCTTTAGCAGCTCTAATGCACTTGTGTCTATGTATGGAAGCATAATCCCAAAAGCTATACCAAGCAGTATATTTGGTACTATAAAAAAGTAGAAATTGTTGATACTAAAATAGAAAAGCAGATAGGAGAGTAGTAGAATAAGCAGAGCCGAGTGAAATATTTTTTTATTTAAATTTAGTCTCTTTAGGAAGAAAAAAGGGATGATAAATCTCATCAAAGGTCCTAGAGAAAATATAAAACCTATCTGAAAT
>JALVAU010000254.1 GCA_027011025.1 Campylobacteraceae bacterium
TATAAAGAATAAGCATTAAAATTACACCATCAAACGAAAAACCTAAAAGTAAAAAAATCTTGCCATATAGATAAATCTTACTTTTAAAAATTCGTAAACTATGGAGAAAAATATGAAAGTTGAGATCTCAAGAAGGAGATTTCTTCAAGGCAGTGTTGCTCTTAGTGTTGTTGGTGGAACAGCACTTGGAACTACTAATATTTTGGCAGCTACAAAAAAAACTGAAGATTCCAAAATAAGGCCTACGAAGAAAACCCCGACACTTTGTGAGATGTGTGTCAATAAATGTGCACTCATAGCGCAAGTAAGAAATGGTGTTATTAAAAAACTAGATCCAAATCCACTTTTCCCAAAATCTAAAAATATGCTTTGCGCAAGAGGAGATGCCGGAATACATGCCCTGTATGATCCGGATAGATTAAAATATCCTCTTATTAGAATAGGAAAAAGGGGAGACGGCAAGTATAGAAGAGCATCTTGGGATGAAGCATTTGAGTTTATCAAAAACAAGATGGTAAAGATATTAGATGAAGAGAAAGACAACCGCTCCTGTATAGGTTATTGTGCTGGAGAGGGAATGGCAGAACCAACTTACAAAGAGTTTATGTCTCAAAAATTTGGATCTTCAAATTTTATAAATCATGCTTCTATATGCTTACAGACTGCAATTTCCGGATATGCTTTGACCATAGGTGGATATGGTCAGGCAGATCTAAATAATGCAAAGTATATTATCATGGCAGGAGCCAATAGGGCAGAAGCTATACTTACCCCAGACACTATGGAGCTTTTTAAAAGAACCAGAGGAAGAGGTGCAAAACTGGTGGTAGTTGATCCAAGATATACAAATACTGCGATTCATGCTGATACATATGTACCTATAAAAGTGGGAACTGATCTAGCTTTTGTGCTAGCACTTACTTATGTTGCAATTAAAAATAGACTTTACAATAGAGACTTTGTAGATAAGAATTTTGATAATTTTAATGTTTATAAATTACATATATTGGAAAAAAAATATACTCCACAATGGGCTGAAAAGATTACAGGAGTGCCGGCTAAGACGATAGAGAAGATAGCTTATGATTTTATGGCAAATGCTCCAGAATCCGTCTATTATCAAGGAAGAAGAAGTACTTGGGGAGTTTTGGATTTTCAACTTCGCCGTGCGCAGGCTATATTTAGTGCTCTTGGTGGAGGAATAGATATAAAAGGAGGTATAGTTTTTGGTAGAAAATTACCTCTTGATGCTATTGAAATTAATGCTCCATTATATGCAAATGCACAAGAGAGAATAGAGAAAAAAGCAGCAGCTATTATTGGTTCGACCGGTTCATGGATAGCGTGGAGAAATATGGTAGCTCAAGGAAATACCCCTTATCAAGTAAGAGGACTGTTCGTTTACAAGCAAAACCCAATGCTTTCTGTTCCAAATACTAAAAAAACAAAAGAGATGTTTGAGAAGCTTGATTTGGTAGTAGTTATTGACACTATGCCTAGTGATACGGCTATGATGGCAGATGTTATACTCCCAGAGTGTACATACTTAGAGAGAGAAGATCCTATAAAATCCTTTGGTGGAGTGGAGCCTGCGATTGTGCTTAGGCAAGAAGTTATAAGTCCTATGTATGAAACCAAACCAGTCTTTGATATCATGAAAGGAATAGCTGAAAAATTGAGTAAACCTCTATGGCAAAATACTCTAAAGTATGATGAAGATGTTCAAGATGACACTAAAGGCATGAAGCCAGAAGAGTTGGAGAAATATTATAAAGAGAATGGCTTTGATTTAACAGATATGTTTGGAGAATCTCAAGAAGAAGAGAATAGAAAGATGTTTGTTGGCAAGTATGGAGAAAAAGCTTGGGAAAAACTTCGAGAAAAAGGTGTTTTTTACCCTAATATGGATAAATACTTTAAAAAACTAGACAATAATACTTTTGAGTATTATCCTGAAAATAAAAAGGCTTACTCTATAGACAAATTGGCTGAAAAAGCAGATATGGATGCATATTTGCATGATACTTGCATCAATCCAAAAGAGATTTCAGAGCTAAGAAAGTTCTTTAAAACACCAAGCAAAAAAATAGAGTGTTATTTGGGCAATTTAAAGAAAAAAGGCGTAGATGCTTTGCCTACTTGGAGGGATGAAGCATATGTAAAAGTTCCAAAAGGTAAGTTTAAATTTATCACAGGTCGTCATGCTCAGTTTACTCAAGATGCTACCCAAAACAACATAATGTTACTTGAGTTGATGAAGGAAAATTATGTTTGGATAAACGAGAAAGAGGCAAAAATAAGAGGTATAAAATTTGGAGACGAAGTGGAGATAACAAGTAAGACAGGAAGTGTTCGCATAAAAGCCTATCCTACTCCAAAAATTGTACCTGAGACTCTATTTTATATACATGGATTTGGTGCAAAATCAACCGGCTTGACATTTGCACAAAGAAATGGTGCTAGTGATAATGAGATCATAGAAGATAAGATTGAGCCTGTTTTTGGTAGTGCTGTTATGCATGATACTATAGTAGATATAAGGAAGGTGTGATTATGAACTATGCAATGGCACTTGATTATCAAAATTGTATAAACTGCAAGGCATGTGAAGTGGCTTGCAAAGAGGAAAATGGAGTCCAGCTTGGGGCTGATAAACAAAGAATTTGGGTAGGCGTAACTGAGGGATCTATATTTGGTAACCCTTTTGTAAACCTTTATCCCTCACAATGTAACCACTGTATAGATGCGCCATGCGTCAGTGTCTGTCCGACACATGCTAGCCATTATGTGGATGGTGGTGTTGTTATGGTTGATCCAACAAAATGTATCTTGTGTAAAGGATGCATGGAGGCTTGCCCTTATGATGCAAGATTTGTTGATGATACTATTTTTGCAGTTGACAAATGTACTTTTTGTTATCATAGAATTGATGAGTACGGCACAACAGCTTGTCAGGCAACATGTCCTACAAAAGTTAGGATGTTTGGTGATTTGGATGATGAGAACTCTGATTTAGTCAAATTGCTCAAAAAGCGAAAATTTTTCTTTTTAAAAGAGAGTGAAAAAACTGTACCAAAACTTTTTTATTTGGTGCCCGAAGATGAAAATTTCTTGCTAAGAAGCGTAGGAAAAGAGACTAAAATTCATACATGGGATGAGATAAAACCGATATATGACAAAGCAAAGGCTAAAAGGAGTAAAGAATGGAAAAAATCATAATAGCTGGGCTTGAAATAAACAAGATCAGCATCTTCAAGTTACTTTTTAACAAAGCAATGCTTGTGGCTTATGTTTTGTTGGCGGTTGGAATTTATGGAATATATGAAGCATTTGATGAGAGGTATTTTAGTGTTGTAGCAAATGCACACACGGCAGGATTAGATCCTACAAATCCTTATTTGATACAAGCGATGAAGGATGCAGTTTTTGGACATGTGGGAGAAGTGAGCAGGGAAAATCCTTGGACCCTTTTTATTGTGAACTACATGTATATGATTTATACAGGTAGTGGCATTATATTTTTGGTAGCACTTGCAGAGCTTATGAATATAGAAGTGATAGCTAAAACTGCAGCAGGATTTATGACACTAGGTTTAGCTATGGTTTTTGCAGGGCTTTTTACAATTGCAACAGATTTGAATATGCTAAACATGTTAAGTATGCTAACATCTCCAAATTTTAATGCAGGGATGTGGTTGATGCTCCCTCTTTATCTTACATACATACCTTTTGTTATGTTTGAAATTTATCTATTGATTACAAATAAAAAAGAGTGGGCAAAGAGGTTTGCATTGATTGTCTTGTTGCTGAGTGTTGGTGTTGATATTATTGAGTACTTTATACAGGCAAAACTCTTCTCTATGAATGTAGCTCGCCACCTATGGACAGAATTTCCTGCACTTACTTTTTATTTCATCATCACAGCCTTTGTCTCATCTTTAGGAATTATGGGCTTGTATGCATTTTTTGATCACAGAAAATCTCCAATTTATAGAGATTTAATGGAAGATATTAGAAAAGCGATGCTATTTTTTGTTATAATACTAAGTGCTTATGAGATATTGGCATATTTAGTTGTAGATAAATCTTGGGCATTCAATATACTTTTTGGACCATTTAAATATGCTTATTTTGGTGGCTATATATTTTTGACATTGGTTTTACCATTTTTATTAACATTTAATAAGGGTAAGCCGATATTAACAATCATAGCTTCTATCTCCACTATAATAGGTGGATATATAGGAAGATATCTATTTGTTTATGGTGGAAATGCGAATCCGCTTTCAGATAGATTTGCAACAGGTTATGAAAAATATGATTTTTACGGTGTGGCAAATAGTATTAACTATGAATGGCCTCATCAAGCAGAAGTTTTTATAGTCATCGGTTCAATTGGTGTGGCATTGGCTGTGTATAAATTGGTAAATTTACTTTTGTCAGTCTCTAAAATAAGAGAGCATTGAGAAAATTCACAGTTACTTCACAATTTATATGTTATAATTATAATAATAAAAGGTTTTGTTTATTTATAAATGAGCAAAACCTTAAATCTTATGAAAGGAGAAAATATGAAGAGATTACTAGTAGTAGTATTCGCAGCAATAGTAGGCTTGAGTTTTGTTAGCACTTCAGCATTTGCAAGTAGTGACAAAGGACAAAAGATAATTGTCAAAAAGTTAAAGAGAGCTTGTGGTTTCAATGGTGGTGTTTTGGCAAAAAAACATACTCAAGAAGAGTGGACTACAATCTTTAAGGCAGGCAATCTTAATAGTGAAATAAAGACACTATGTCCAAAAGCTAAGCCACTTAAGAAAAAATATGTTAAAGATGTTTATGATTTCTTAAATAACTTCGCTAGCGATAGCGGTAATGTACCATCTTGCTAATCATAATATAAAAAACAGTTTGTTTTACAATATAAGGGGCTAGAATGCTTTGCATTTAGCCCCTTATATATCTGCTTAGTGCGGTAATAAGGTCAGACTTTAGTCTTCTTTTTTGGTTTTTATAGTACCGTCTAGTATGTTTTTTGCAACTTCCCAAGCTCTTAGACCTAATTTCTTTGCCTCTGTTGTTGCTTTTTGTACTTTTTCATTTTGCTTTATATTCTCTAGCGTCTCATTTGCATTTTTTCCGAGCTCTTCCATATCCTTTTTAAGGGTTTCTAGTTTCACTTCTGCTTTTTCTTTTATTTCGTCTATGGTAACATCTGTTGTGAGTTCTTCTAGCCTTTGAGAGATCGCCTCTTTTGCCTCTACTGTTGCTCGTTTAATTTTTTCTACAGAACTATCGTATTTTTGTATTTTTTCATCTAAAACTTTATGAATTTTACCGTCATATTGGTATGAAAAATCTTTGAGAATATCTATATACTCATCTTCTATACTCAGTAAATCCCTCTTTATAGAGTCTAAATTTTGCCCATGTAGAGCATCGCTCTCTTGGGGAGCAAATTGTATATCATTCTTGATTTTATTTATAGTTTTCAATATTCCAAGTTTTGTACCCTCAATAGCCCCGCTTGTTAACTCTTTGTTAAACGCCAAGTTTTCATTTGCTAGCTCTAAAGTTACACTTATGATAGTTTTTGTTATATTTGAAAATCTTTTCTTTGAAAACTCTCCATCACTCATAGCTTGAAATGAGAGATTTTTTGTGATTTGTAGAGTTGTATCTTCTATATCTTTTCCCTTCTCTAGAGTTGTTAACAGAGCCTCTTCTGTTGTTTCTCTTAAAATACCTAACATTTCAAGTGCATTTAGCTTTGTGTCATTTAGTGCTTCTAGGGCAGTATTTTTAAGATTTTGCGGAAACGAGTTGATATGTTTTTCAAGCGTGCTATATGTATTTTTTATAGAAGTTTGAATTTGAGTTTTCTGTTTTTGGACCGATTTTTGTAAATGTTCTATTTCATAGATAGTTTTATATAAAAACTCCTCTTTGTCATGATTTGCAGCTTCTAATAAACCCTCTATAATAGCAGAAATATTTGCAGAATTTTTTAATTTTTCGTGTTCAAGAATTTTGCAATACTGCTCAAAGAGCTCAGCTGTTCTATCTTGAATTTTCTTTTCATCCTTTAATCTTTGCATTTTTTTTCTTGATAACTCAAAACTTAACTCTTTTAGTATCTTGACAAATTGAGGGTTTTCTCTGTTCTGTTTTATTGTGTTTAAAAATATTGTTTGGATAGATTCCATTTTTGCTCCTTTATAATACAAATTTTATTTTATCATGCTTTTTTAGGGTTTCAAAAAGCTCTTTTCTGTCATCTTGATTGTGCACGAGTACTTCTAGTGTATGACTACTGTATTTTCCTTTTGAGCTATTTTGAGATTTTTTAAGACTATAAGCCCTATCCCCCAAAGCCTCTTTTGCAATTTTTTTGGCGCTATTATCTCTGTTTATTATCATCTTATACTGCCAATTGCAAGGATAATCTAGTTTAAGCTCTTTTGTATTGTCCACTTTTTCCACCATCTTTCTCCTCTAGTAGCACATCACTTATAACCATAGATCTGTCTATCGCTTTTGCCATATCGTATATGGTTAAAAGTCCTATGCTTACACCCATGAGTGCCTCCATCTCTACTCCTGTCTGCCCTCTTAGTTTCGCAGTTACATAGAGTTTAAAGCCCGGCAGTTCTGGTAGTTCGTCTACATCGCAATTCACCGAAGTAAGCATCAGCGGATGACACATAGGTATGAGATCACTTGTCTTTTTTGTTCCTAAAATTGCAGCTATGACAGCAGTTTGAATAACCGGACCCTTCTTGGTTTTTTCTCCAACTATCATATCGAAAGCCTCTTGACTCATAGTTATAGTTCCACTAGCTTTTGCAACTCTAAATGTATCTGCTTTTTGAGAGACATCCACCATCTTTGGTCTATCTTTTTCATCCAAATGTGTTAATTTCATTTTATTTCTCCTTTAAAGGCAATATTAAATTATAGCATAAGTACTTAAAATCCTAACTCTTCATTAACTATGATTATGTGGGTTCTATCTTTTTCATCACCATTTATATATGTGAATTTATTTGCTATATTTTCAAGGTTGTATTTAGGTTTTTTGCCCATTTTGCTTGCTATTTTATTCATTCTTTCTATGTTTTTTACCGCCGCTATTTTCATAATCCGTTCAAATCCATCTTCTAGGGTTGGAACGATTTTATTTTTACCAACAACGAGTAAAACTTTTTTAGGACCAAAGATTTGGGCTGCTACTCTATTGCCGCTTCCATCTGCGTTGACTAGCTCTCCATCTTGAGTGATAGCATTGCATCCTGTAACATATAGATCTGAAAGAAGACCTTCCCTTCTTCTTTTTATGTTCTCATCCATGCTTATTCCACTTTCATATTGATTAAAAACTTTGAGATTTTTTTGCTCTAGTATATAATCAAGCAGTCCAATTTGAGTAATAGTGGTCGAACCACCAAATCCAACCGAGCCAACACTCTTTAAAAACCTTTTTGCAAGAGTCAGAGCTTCCTGTTTATCTTCTACAAAATAGACGCTAAAACCGTTTTTTACTAAATTTTCTTTAAGTCTATCCATGATATATATCCTTTTATCATATTTTATCAAACATCTTATAAAACTTTTGTTATCATTTCAAAACCAAGGTCAAATGGTAGATTTTTATCACTGATCTTAAGCATTATAATGAGCAAAGCTCGTTATAATGGCAGGGACTAAAGTCCCTACAACCCCCTAAAGCTACGAAAAGTAGGACTTTTCGAGAAAAAGTGTGTAAGGTCAGTTACCAAACTGTTTCAAAAGGACTCAGACCAATGGAAGGATTTGTTCTTTTGTTTTGGGTTGTTTTTCAAAACCAAGGTCAAATGGTAGATTTTTATCAAATCATTTCAAAAGGACTCAGACCAACGGGAGGATTTGTCC
>JALVAU010000255.1 GCA_027011025.1 Campylobacteraceae bacterium
GACTAAAGCAGAGTTTGGACATATCAAAAATCCAAATAAAAAGATGAGGGTAAATCATCAGATTGAGCCTGTTCAAGATGGGGCAAAGAGGGTTGAGATCAAAAAAGAGAGTGAAGTCCAAATGCTTGCCATTGCATATAAGATACCCGCTTTTAACAATCCAGACCAAGTTGCTTTATCGGCTTTGAGTGAGCTTTTAAGCAGTGGAAAAAGCAGTAAGCTTCAAGAGCTTTTGGTGGATAAAAAGAAGATGGTTAATCAAATATATGCATACAATATGGAGGAGATTGATCCCTCTATATTTCTATTTGTAGCGGTTTGCAATCGGGGAGTAAAAGCTAAAGATGTCGAAAAAGAGATTTTAAATCTTATAGAAGAGATAAAGAGTGGAAGCATAAGTCAAAAAGAGGTTCAGAAGGTAAAAACAAATACAAGAGCTGATTTTATATTTTCTATGGAAAACTCTTCGAGTTTGGCAAATCTTTTTGGGAGCTATCTTGCAAGGGGAGATATAGAACCTCTTTTAAAATATGAAGATGCTATAAACAAACTTACAAAAGAGGATATAATTCAAGTTGCAAAGAAGTACCTAGTTAAAGAGCACTCAACAACAGTAATACTAAAAAAGGATGAAAAATGACAAAAAGTTTAAAAGGAGCTATGACAGCCTTAGTGACTCCATTTAAAAAAGGCAAACTAGATGAAGAGCAGTATGCAAAACTGATAAAAAGACAGATAGATAACAGTATAGATGTCGTAGTGCCTGTTGGTACTACGGGTGAGAGTGCAACTCTGAATCATGAAGAGCACAAGAGATGTATAGAGATAGCAGTTGATACATGTAGAGATACTAATACAAAGGTTATAGCAGGAGCAGGAAGCAATGCAACCCATGAAGCCGTTGACTTGGCAAAGTTTGCCCAAAAACATGGAGCAAATGGCATACTTTCAGTCACTCCATATTACAATAAGCCTATGCAAGAGGGTTTGTATCAGCACTATAAAGCCTTGGCAAACAGTGTGGATATTCCGGTTTTGCTTTACAATGTACCGGGTCGTACAGCTTGTGATTTACTGCCTCAAACCGTATATAGACTATTTAATGAATGCGAAAATATTTATGGTATCAAAGAGGCTACGGGATCGATAGAGAGATGTGTTGATTTGCTGGCACATGAACCAAATTTGACAGTAGTAAGTGGAGATGATGCCATAAACTATCCGATTCTCTCAAACGGTGGAAGCGGTGTTATATCTGTTACATCAAATCTTCTTCCAGACCAAACGGCGATGCTTACCCATCTAGCGCTTGATGGAGATTTTCATGGGGCAAAAGCTATCAATGATAAACTCTATGAAATCAACAAAGCTCTTTTTTGTGAAAGCAATCCTATTCCTATAAAAGCAGCTATGTATATAGCAGGTCTTTTAAATACTCTTGAGTATAGATTGCCGCTGACTAAACCTAGCAAAGAACACATGAAAAAGATAGAAGAAGTGCTTAGAAAATATGAAATAAAGGGAATATAAAGTATGCAATTATCTGACATGGAAGGCAAGACACTCGTTATAAGTGGGGGCACAAGAGGAATAGGCAAAGCAATTGTGCAAGAGTTTGCAAAAAATGGTGTAAATGTAGCATTTACCTATAATTCAAATAGAGAATTAGCAAAAGATTTTGCTCTTGAGTTAGAAGAAAAATATGCCATAAAAGCTAGGTCCTATGCTCTAAATATACTTGAGCCTTTGACATATAAAGAGCTCTATAAAGAGATAGACAAGGATTTTGACAGGGTTGATTTTTTTATTTCAAATGCCATTATATCAGGAAGAGCAGTAGTTGGAGGATATACTAAATTTATGAGGCTGAAGCCTCGCGGTTTAAATAATATATTTACAGCAACTGTTGATGCTTTTGTGGTTGGAGCACAAGAGGCAGCAAAAAGAATGGAAAAAGTTGGTGGTGGAAGTATCATATCTCTCTCATCAACGGGTAACAGGGTATTTATAGATAACTATGCAGGTCATGGTGCTGCAAAAGCTGCTGTTGAAGCCATGGTAAGATATGGTGCAACTGAATTGGGAGAGTTGGGAATCAGAGTAAATGCTATCAGTGGCGGACCTATAGAGACAGATGCCCTAAAGGCTTTTACAAATTATGAAGAAGTTAAAGATAAAACAGCAAATTTATCTCCTCTAAATCGAATGGGTAAGCCTGAAGATATAGCAGGAGCTGCTCTTTTTTTATGTTCTCAAAAAGCTTCTTGGATAACAGGACATACACTCTTGATAGATGGTGGAACGACATTTAAATGATACTCAATCTTCCAAATTTTTTAGCCCTTCTTAGGGTTGCTATGGCACCGCTTATGTATTGGTTTTTAGTAGATAGAGATAGTTTTTTATTAGATGGTATTCATACTTCTTGGCTTGATTATTTTGCTGCACTTCTATTTGTTCTTGCAAGTAGTACAGATTTTTTTGATGGCTTTATAGCAAGAGAGTGGAATCAAAAAACAGAACTTGGTGCCATACTTGATCCACTAGCTGATAAAATGCTTGTTTTAGCTGCTTTTTTAGGTCTCATGGTGATAGATAGAGCAAATCCATGGGCTATTTATCTGATACTTACAAGAGAATTTTTTATAACCGGCATTAGAGTTGCAAGTGCTAGCAAAGGATATAGTGTATCGGCTTCTATGGCTGGAAAAGTTAAAACTGTCGCACAAATGTTTGCAATTGGCTTTTTGATGATGAATTGGCCGGGGGCAAATATACTGCTTTGGTTTGCAGTATTTTTGACACTATATTCAGGTTTTGAGTATGTATCAAACTATATCACAAAGGCATCATCATAATGGGTACTTTAATATCGCTTTTAGTTCTCTCGTTTTTGATATTTTTTCATGAACTAGGACACTTTTTGGCTGCTAGATTTTTTGGAGTGCGAGTAGAGGTATTTAGTATAGGATTTGGAAAAAAAATATATCAAAAAACCTATGGAAATACACAATATGCCCTAAGCTTAATACCTCTTGGCGGATATGTGCAAATGAAAGGTCAAGATGATGCAGATCCTACAAAAGTAAGTTATGACGAAGATAGCTACAATGTTAAAAAGCCTTGGCAAAGAGTGGTTATACTGTTTGCCGGTCCATTTGCAAATTTTATTTTAGCATTTTTCTTATATATAGCCATAGGAAATATAGGTGTTACAAAATTTGCACCGATAATAGGCAATATCTCAAAAGAGTCCCCTGCTTTGCAAAGCGGACTTAAAAATGGCGATACGATACTCTCTATAAATGGTGTCAAGATTAAGACTTGGGATGAATTGAGCAAAAAGATTAGAAAAAGTGATGGAGTTTTAATTTTTAAGATAAAAAGATCAGATAAGATATTGAAAATTAGAGTTATTCCAAAAGCTCATGTCTATAAAAATATGTTTGGCGAAACTATGAAAAAAAAGATGGTGGGTATAGCACCAAAGGGCAAAACTATAACACTTAGATATGGTTTGATAAAAAGTATATCTTTTGCACTAGAAGAGACAAAAAATGCTACAACCATGATAGTAAAAAGTCTGCAGAAATTAGTAGAGGGTGTAGTGCCCGCAAAGGATTTAGGTGGTATAGTCTCCATCGTTCAAGTAACTGCTAAGGCAAGTTCTATCGGTATAGTTGCGCTTTTTGGATTGACTGCTTTGATTTCTGTTAATCTAGGAGTTCTTAATCTATTGCCAATTCCGGCACTTGATGGTGGACATATTATGTTTAATCTGTATGAAATGATAACCAAAAAAGCACCAAGTCAAAGAGTTATTTACTATCTGACACTTGGAGGCTGGGCATTTTTGCTATCACTGATGGCATTTACAATTTTTAATGATATCAATAGATTGATAGGAGGAAGTTAATATGTCACTATTTGATTACGAGAAGAGATATGATGAAATTTTAACAAATATAGAGGCTGTAAGAGTAAGGGTAAATCAACATCAAATTGTGAAGATTATAGCTGTGAGCAAAAGTGTTAAAGCAGATGCAATTTCACAGGTATATGATATAGGGCAAAGAGCCTTTGGAGAAAATAGAGTTCAGGATTTGAAAGAAAAAACTAGGTTATTAGGTAATTTACCTATAGAGTGGCATTTTATAGGAAGGCTTCAAACAAACAAAATAAATGCACTTATCGATATGAATCCCGCGCTTATGCATTCGCTTAGTTCGCTTGAGTTGGCAAAGGAGATAGATAAGAGATTGAAAATAAAAGATAAAACTCTAAATGCGCTTTTGCAGATAAATAGTGCAAGAGAGGAGCAAAAAGCCGGTGTTATGCCTGAGAATGCCATAGATATTTATGATGAAATCAACTCCACATGTAGCAGTATTCATCTAAAAGGTGTCATGAGTATAGGAGCACATAGTGAGAACAAGAGAGTGATAAAAGATAGTTTTGATAAAACTTATGCTATATATGAGAAGTTAGAAAAAAATGGGGCCAAATACTGTTCCATGGGTATGAGCAGTGACTATGAGCTAGCTGTAGAGTGCGGAGCAAATATGCTTCGTATAGGCTCAGTTTTATTTCATTAAAAAATATTAGGAGAATAACTATGAAAAGAGCATATAATTTTGGTGCCGGTCCGGCAACAATACCAACAGAAGTTTTGGAAATTGCACAAAAAGAGTTAATAGACTTTAAAGATAGCGGAATTTCAATAATGGAAGCTTCACATCGTTCAAAACTCTATGATGATGTTCATGAGAGTGCTATCAGAAATATAAGGGAGCTATATAAGCTACCGGATGATTTTGAAGTTCTGTTTTTGCAAGGTGGAGCATCTATGCAGTTTGCAATGGTACCGCTAAACCTTTATAGGGGTGGAAAAGTACAATATGCCAATACCGGCGCATGGTCAAAAAAAGCTATAAAAGAGGCTCAAATACAAGGGATAGAGCCAGAAATCGTAGCTACTTCACAAGAGAGCAATTTTGATCATATTCCGGAAGTAAATTTTGATGATGATTGTGATTACACATATATAACATCTAATAATACAATCTATGGAACTCAATATAGAGAATTTCCTTCTACTGCTTCACCGCTAGTAGTAGATGCCTCAAGTGATCTCTTCTCTTATGCAGTTGATTGGAACAGGGTTGATCTACTTTTTGGTGGTGCACAAAAAAATGCAGGACCTTCTGGTGTCACAATAGTTATCGTAAGAAAAAATTTATTGGATAGAGTAAAAGACAGTGTACCTACTATGCTTAGATATAAAACCCATGCGGACTCAAACTCACTTTTCAATACTCCTCCAACATTTGGTATATATATACTAAACTTAGTTCTAGAGTGGATCAAAAGCAAGGGCGGCATAGAAGCTATAGATAAGCTAAATAGAGAAAAAGCTAAAATTTTATATGATGCCATAGATAACAGTGGTGGCTTTTATGTAGGACATGCACAAAAGGATTCTAGAAGTCTGATGAATGTATCTTTCAATATCAAAGATAAAGATGCAAAGCTAGAAGCGCAACTCCTAGAAGAGGCAAGTAAAGCAAATATGATAGGCTTAAAGGGACACAGAAGCATTGGGGGACTAAGAGCATCTATATATAATGCTATGAGCAAAGAGGGAGTAGAGGCACTGGTAAAACTTATGCATAAGTTTGCAGAAAAACATAATTAGGAGAGAGCTGTGTATAAAATAAAAACATTAAATAAAATATCACCAACGGGCTTGGATAGATTTGGTGAGGATTATAATCTAGATGATGAGAATAAAGAACCAGATGCAATAGTGCTCAGAAGCTTTAAAATGCATGATTATGAATTTGGCAATAATCTAAAAGCAATAGCAAGAGCTGGAGCTGGTGTTAATAATATACCTTTGGATGTTTGCAGTGAAAAAGGCATAGTAGTCTTTAATACTCCCGGAGCAAATGCAAATGCAGTAAAAGAGTTGGTTGTTGCGTCCTTGTTTCTAACTTCAAGGGACATAACTTCTGGTGTTGGGTGGGTGCAGAGCATCAAAGATAGTGACGATGTAGTATCTTTGGTTGAAAAAAACAAGTCAAATTTTGCCGGCTGTGAGATCAAAGGAAAAACACTTGGAGTCATAGGACTTGGTGCTATAGGTGCTATGGTCGCAAATAGTGCTTTGGATTTGGGAATGAGAGTAAAAGGGTATGACCCTTATCTGTCGGTCGATGGAGCATGGCTTTTGTCAAATCGTGTCAAAAAAACAACCTCATTAGATAAAATTTTTGAAAAATCTGACTATATAACGATACATGTTCCCCTGCTTGAAAGCACTAAAAATATGATAGATAAAGACTCCTTGCGAAAATGCAAAGATGGAGTTAAGATTATAAATTTTTCAAGAGGTGGACTTGTAAATAATGAAGATATCATCAAAGCCATAGAGGATAAAAAGGTATCTTCATACATCACAGATTTTCCACAAAAGGAGCTTTTAGGAATCAAGGGTATCATTCCTGTACCTCACCTAGGAGCCTCGACACAAGAGTCTGAAGAGAATTGTGCCATTATGGCAGTTGATGAGATAAAAGAGTTTTTAGAAAATGGCAATATAGTCAATTCTGTCAACTTTCCAAATGCATCTATGCCAAGATCTCCTATAGGAAAAAGACTTGTTATAGCCAACAAAAATATACCTCGAATGATAGAGAGTATAACATCTATATTGGCAAATAATGACATTAATATACTAAATATGCTTAATAGAAGTAGAGGCGATATAGCTTATAATATTATAAATATAAATGGGAACATTGAAGATCAGTTAGCAGATGAAATAGAAAAAATTGATGAGGTAATATTTGCAAGACTGATAAAATAGCTAATCTTTAAAACTTAATTATGTAAATCCAGATTGATAGATGATGGATTTACATAATTTTTATCTAAATAGTCAGTAGCAAAAACCAAATATGGATCTTAATACAAATGAGTTTTATCGGAATTTACCAAAGATTAGTAATAGAGGTGTCCCTAAAACAGTCTCTTTTTATTAAGGCTTAAATTATGAAGTATATCCTAGTAATTCTACTTTTTGTCGCTTTTATATATACCATATTAACCAATATAGATATGCCAAAAAATAGAGTTACACAGATAAAAGCACCCTTGATGGATACAGAGTATGAAAAAAATATGGCATTTGATTACTTAAATACTCTTCGTCAAAATGCAGGTATGCCATACTATTTCACAAGTAAACTGCTTGGAAGTGCAGCACAATCTCATGCAAACTATCTCGTAACAAATCATGAATCAGGACATAGTGAGATAGTAGATAAAAAAGATTTTACCGGTATAAATCCTGTGGATAGAGCATTTAAAGCAAACTATAAAGTTGGCATAATAAGAGAAAATGTTACTAAAAATGTGTTTGGATACAAAGCAAGTATAGATGGACTATTTGGTGCGATATATCATCGTTTTGGCTTTTTGGACTTTCAAACTGACGAGATTGGCATAGGTGTTGCACAAGATTTAAACGATACCAATCAAAATGCTTATGTTTTTGATATGGGAATATATGAGCTAAATGATCTTTGCACTCAAAAGAGCTATAATGGTCATGCAAAATATGTTTACCATGTTTGCAAAGATGCAAATCATCGCATAAAAAAAGAGTTATTTGATAGGGCATTGAGATTTAAAAAATCACAAACAAGAGAGATAGTCATCTATCCTTATGATGGACAAAAAGATATACCACCGGCATTTTATGAGGAGACACCGGATCCTCTTCCAGATTATGATGTAAGCGGCTTTCCTGTAAGCATTCAATTTAATGACTATTACTTTAAAAGAATTCAACTCATCTCTTTTGAGCTTTTTGACTCG
>JALVAU010000256.1 GCA_027011025.1 Campylobacteraceae bacterium
AGAATTCCTTTAATCATAGAAAGTTTTAATCAAATTGTACAAAAATATCCAAAATTAAAATCAAATTTTAAAAATAGTGAGATACATGAGATAAAAGATATAGGCGAGTGGGGCATAGGAGTATATACAATCGAAAGAGTTTAGAGAGAGATAGGACTATTTTTCTCTAAAAACTTTTCAAAAAGTAAAAATTCAAAGGAGACTAGATGAAAAGAAGATTGTTAAAGCTAGCTACATCAGTTGTAGCTACCAGCGCATTAGTCGCATCCCTAAACGCAGCGGATGTCATAAAAATAGGTGTACAAGCACCAATAACAGGAAAATATGCAAATGAGGGTCAAAGCATAGACAATGGCGTCAAGCTAATAGTTGATCAATACAATGCAAAAGGCGGAGTATTGGGCAAAAAGATAGAAGTTGTTAGTTGCGATGATGAAGGCGTGGCTCAAAAAGCTGCAATTTGTGCTAGAAAATTAGTAAATGCTGGGGTTCTAGCAGTGATAGGTTCATACACATCAGGTGCTACAGAAGCGGCTCAAACTACATACTATAGAAATGGTGTGCTTCAAACAAGTGATGGCACAAGTGACTCTTTGACTAAGCACAAATATTGGACTTTCTTTAGAAACTCTTTTCCAAATAGTGCCGAAGCAGAATTTACTGCAAAATATTTTGTAAATGTTAAACACTATAAAAAGATAGCAGTTCTTTCAGACTACTCAAGCTATGCAACAGGTTTGGCAGATGCAACTGCAAAAGCTATCAAAAATCTCAATGGCAATGTTATATATAGAGGCAAAATCAAATCAGGAACACAAAACTTTACAGCAGTTCTTACAAAGATAAAATCTTTAAATCCTGATGTTATCTACTTTAGCGGATACTACAATGACGGTGGACTTTTAAGGGCTCAACAAGTCCAACTTGGCATTAAAGCAGACTTCGTTGGCGGTGACTCAAATGACAATCCAGATTTTATGAAGTTAGCAGGTAGCAGTGCAAAAGGAACTTACCTCATCAATGTTCCAACTCCAGATATCCTTCCATATGATATAGCTAAAAAATTCCTAAAAGATTACAAAGCAAAATATGGAATGATGCCAGCATCCATCTGGACTCTACTAAACATAGATGGACTAAGAGCTGTATTGTACGGAGTTGAGCAAACAAAAAGTACAGATACTAAAAAAATCTCAAACTTTTTACATAAGCTAAAAGGCTTTCCTGGAATCACAGGTCCGGTTAACTTTAGAAGTGACGGAGAGAGAATCGGTGGTGGATATATGGCTTATGAAGTTCAAGGCGATAATAGCTACAAGATAGTATATAAATAAAAAGGGATACCATGGATATATTTCTACAGCAACTCATAAATGGTTTGACAGTAGGAAGTTTATATGCATTGGTCGCACTGGGCTACACGATGGTTTACGGGGTTATGAAGCTTATCAACTTCGCCCACGGGGACCTCGTGGCCCTCTCTGCCTTTGCTGGACTTACGATTTATGTGGAGATTTTTGGTGAAGGCACAAACTCACTATTTATAGTTTTAAGTGTTTTTGTAATCACTGCATTGATCATAGCCTTTGTTGGTGTTCTTCTTGAGCGCCTTGCTTACAGGCCTTTAAGAACGGCACCAAGACTTAGTGCAGTAGTTTCTGCATTGGGAGCCAGCCTTGTTATACAGAACTCCATCATGCTGATTTGGGGACCAAATATGAAAATTTTCCCATCAAATCTATTTCCATCGACAATTTGGAATCTAAACGGGGTTGTTTTTACTTTTACACAAGTTATGATTATGGGTATATCTGCCCTACTTATGGTAGGTCTGTATATCTTTATAAACAAAACCAAGATGGGAACAGCCATAAGAGCGACAGCCATCGACCAAGATGCCGCAAAATTGATGGGCATAAATGTAAATAGAGTTATCATGACTATATTTATCATCGGCTCCGCCTTAGGAGCAGTAGCCGGACTTTTCATAGGTATCAACTATAGAGGAATCACATTTGACATGGGTTGGACATATGGCTTAAATGCTTTTGTTGCAGCTATCATGGGAGGTATCGGCAATATTCCCGGAGCCATGCTAGGAGGCATACTGCTTGGGTTATTTAATGCCATGATAAGTGGATATATCTCTAGTGAATGGGCTGAAACATTTACATTTGTGCTGCTGGTGGTCATACTGATTTTTAGACCAACAGGGATACTTGGCGAAACTATAGCGGAGAAGGTATAATGAGACAGTCATATAAAATAGCTATTGTTTTTTTAATAGTCATGGGATTTTTTCCACTCTTTTCAAACTCATCTTGGCTTGCGGTCGGTACAACATTTCTCATATACTCCGTAGTTGCTTTTTCACAAGACATCATACTAGGGAGAGCTGGAGCTTTCCAAATGGGGCATGCTCTGTTTTTTGGGCTTGGAGCTTATGCTACAGCTATATTAAATGTGCATTTCGGTGTTCCTATCATCTATACTTTTATCCCTGCAATCCTTATACCACTC
Source organism: Campylobacteraceae bacterium (assembly GCA_027011025.1). GTDB lineage: Bacteria > Campylobacterota > Campylobacteria > Campylobacterales > Sulfurospirillaceae > JAADIZ01. Next base: position 2,521 of record JALVAU010000256.1, read on the forward strand.
ATTATGGCGATAGTTCTAGCAGGTCCTATTATACACCTCAAAGGAGATTATCTTTTAGTAGCTACTATTGGATTTAATATCATATTTATACAAGTTATTCAAAATGATATATTTGGTCTCACAGGAGGTCCAAACGGTATATTTGGTATAGATGTCGTTAGGATATTTGGCGTAGAGTTCATGTCGCAAACTGCGATTTATTATATGTCATTTATGCTGCTTACTTTGACTCTGCTAATCATGAGAAATCTTGATGCTAGCAAATACGGAAGAGCGATGTTTTATATCAATAAAGACGACATTGCCGCACAAAGCATGGGTATAAATGTAAGATACTACAAACTATATGCCTTTGCACTCGGCTCTGCCATAGCAGGAGCAGCAGGAAGTATGTTTGCTATCCAATACTCGGCAGTTTCACCAGAAGCATTTAATGTTGTTCAGTCAATAATGTTCTTTACGATAGTTTTAGTCGGTGGCTCAGCTTCGCTACCGGGAGTCTTAATAGGAACATTTGTTATGTTTGTTTTGCCAGAAATATTTAGAGAATTTGCCACTGCTAGATATCTAGTATTTGGATTAGCGATGATTTTAACCATGATTTTAAGACCAAGAGGAATTTGGCCTGTTAAGTTTGGCAACATTCCAAATTATCTAAAAAAGGATACAAAATGAGTGATTACCTACTAGAAATCAAAGATGTATCCAAATTTTTTCACGGTCTTGTAGCCATAGATGATTTGAGCATGAAAGTAAAAAAGGGTCAAATTTATGGAATCATAGGACCAAATGGAGCTGGAAAAACAACACTTTTTAACTGTATCACAGGATTGTATACCCCTGAAAAAGGAGAAATCATCTGGGAAGGCAAAAAGATAAACGGTATCGCTCCATATAAGATAGCAGAGCTTGGGATTTTAAGAACCTTCCAAACTATAAGACTATTTTCCGAAATGAGCGTAGCTGAAAACATCATGTCGGGCAGACACATAAAATCAAATCAAAAATGGTACAACGGTATCATCCATACACCATCTATGAAAAAAGATGAAAAGAAAAATTGGCTAAAAGTTGGTGAATTGATGGACTTTTTTGAACTTAGTAAATACGCTACAACGCCAGCTGGTGACTTATCTTACGGACTTCAAAGAAGAATAGAGATGGCAAGAGCCTTGGCGGCTGAGCCAAAACTTTTGATTCTTGATGAGCCCGCAGCCGGACTAAATGAAAACGAAACGATAAAACTCGCCCAAACCATAAGAGAAGTGAGAGATCAAGGTGTCACAATCTTGATGATAGAGCACGATATGGATATGGTCATGAGCCTATGCGAATACATAACAGTCATCAATTTTGGCGCTAAAATAAGCGAAGGTGAGCCATCATTTGTGCAAGATGACCCTGTTGTAGTTGAAGCATATATCGGAAGTGATGAGGATGAGTAATGAGTGAAAATAAAAATTTATTGGAAATCAAAAACCTACATGTAAGCTATGGAGCGATAAAGGCGATAAAAGGTATAGATATACATGTAAAAGAGGGTGAAGTTGTAGCTATACTTGGCGCAAATGGAGCTGGAAAAACAACCACTCTTAGAACCATAAGTGGGCTTCTTAGATCAAATTCCGGAGAGATTATATTTGATGGCAAAGATATCACCAAAACTCCGGCACACGATATAGTGAGTCTTGGCATGAGTCACTCACCAGAGGGAAGAAGAGTTTTTGGAACACTCAGCACCGAAGAAAACCTCCTGATGGGTGCATATATTTTAAAAAAATATGATAAAAAAGTACTAGACTGGATATATGAGATTTTACCAAGACTCAAAGAGAGAAGAGGACAATTGGCCGGCACTCTTAGTGGAGGAGAGCAACAGATGCTTGCCATCGGTCGTTCCATCATGAGCAATCCAAAGCTTCTCATACTTGATGAACCTAGCCTTGGACTAGCTCCTGTTTTAGTTAAAGTAATTTTCAAAGCCATAAAAGAGATAAGTAAGTCTGGAGTAACAGTTTTACTAGTTGAGCAAAATGCAAAAGCCGCTTTAAAACTGGCAGACAGAGGATATGTGCTAGAACTTGGAAAGATATCATATGAGGGAAATAGTGAAGAGCTACTAAATTCCAAAACTATTCAAGAGGCGTACTTGGGAAAGAAAAAGTAGGTATTACAAAGTAGAGAATCTTAGAGAAGATGTCCTCCCCGCAAAAAGTGGACATCTTATTTGTTTACACAAACCATAAGATACTCAAAAATGATTTAAAATAAAGGGCACCTCTAATAACCCTATACACTGATAGCTTTATGAGGTTTTTTGCAGACGAGGCAGACTTTTGCAGTACTAGCCTTAGCTAATTCAAAAAAGTCTAACGAAGTATGCAAGAAACCTCATAAAGCCCGAAGGGAAGCCTATTATAGGGCAATCTTTTACAAGATAAATTTTTGAATTAGCTTTGGCTAGTACTTCAAATTTCTCTTATAAAATCTCACCCTATACTAGGCTTCTATCAGTGTATAGGGTCTTTAGAGGTGCCCTAAAATTAAAATTGAGGAAAGAGAAAATGTTAGAAAACAAAGTTGTGATGAATCGTGCCATTGCTTTGGCAGAAAAATGGCAACGAAGAGCAGATGAACTGGTGAGTGATTTTGATAAGAAATTTCATATCAAGATGAATAAAATGCTTACACATCCGAAAGATAAAGTTTTGCTTATCGAATTGATGGATCAATCTTTCAGGACAAAAAACAATAAGAGAGTAGCAAATCAGATAGAATATCTCTTCGACAAATATGGGATGGCTTCATTTTTCACCACAAGCGAAAGATTTTTGGTATTTTTATTTTTAAATGCAGGAGTTTACCTACCGGATATATCTATACCTCTTTTTATAAAAAATATCAGAGAAGATACAAAAACCGTTGTGATTAAAGGCGAAGAAGATGTTTTTAATGCACACTTGCAAAAAAGAAAAAAAGAGGGAACAAGAGTAAATGTCAACCTTATAGGTGAAGTCGTTTTAGGCGAAGAAGAGGCAGAAACCAGAATGTTAAAATACCTTGACCTCCTGACAAATCCAAATGTTGATTATATCTCTATCAAAATTTCCACTCTCTTTTCGCAGATAAATGCCCTATCGTATGAAGATACAATAGAACAACTAGTACAAAGATTGAGTCGTATTTTTGCTCAGGCAAAAAAGCACAGTTTTACAAATTCAAAAGGTAAAAAAGAGAACAAATTTATAAATCTTGATATGGAAGAGTATCGTGATTTGGCACTAACCTACTATGCTTTTACAAGAACCCTATCCAAGCCTGAATTTAAAGATTTTTATGCCGGTATTGTTCTTCAGGCCTATCTTCCGGACTCTCATCTATGGCAGAAAAAACTAATAGAGTTTGCTAAAAAAAGAGTCCAAGAGGGTGGAAGTCCTATCAAAATGCGTCTTGTAAAAGGTGCAAATATGGAGATGGAAGATACCGAAGCAGCTCTTAGAGGCTGGGAAAGCACACCCTATCATAATAAGATAGATACAGACAGCAATTATAAGATAATGGCGGAGTATGGCATGAGAAAAGAGCATATAGAGTATGTTCACCTCGGTATCGCTTCGCACAATCTTTTTGAGCAGGCTTATGCATATGAGCTTGCAAAGGAGTATGGTGTAAACGAATTTCATACGATGGAGATGCTTGAGGGCATGAGTGAGTCTGCAAGGCTTGCTATCAAAGAGATAAGCCATGATTTGATACTCTATGCACCAACTGCCAAAAAAGAGCAATTTACAAATGCCATAGCCTATCTTGTTAGAAGACTTGATGAAAACACTGGAAAAGAGAACTTCATAAGATACTCATTTGGACTAAAAGTAGGTTCTAGCGATTGGGAGATGTTAAAAGATATGTTTATCAAATCCATAGAGAATACAAAAAATCTTTTTATCGGCTCCAACAGAACACAAGACAGACTAAATGAGAATTGGAGTGATTTCAAAGGAAATAGTTATCTAACAGGTGAATTTAAAAATGAACCTGACACCGATTTTATACTCCCAAACAATAAAATTTGGGCTCAAAAAATCAAAGAAAAATGGATGAAAAATTCCGATTACAAACCACAAATAACTCCTGTGGTTGTCGGTGGAAAAGAGATCATAAAAGATAGAGAAACAAAAAAAGCGATAGATAAATCACTTCTACAAGAGGGTGTAGTTATAGGAGAGTTTGCACTTGCAAATGCAAATGATTTAAAAGATGCAGTCAAAGTTGCAAAAGATGATGTTGACGGCTGGAGAAGCATGAGCATTGAGAAAAGACACAAGATTTTGTGTGATGTTGCAAATATTGTTAGAGAAAGGAGAGCTGACCTCATCGGTATCGGTGCTGCTGAAGTAGGGAAAGTTTTTGGCGAAACAGATGTTGAAGTAAGCGAAGCAATAGATTTTTTAGAATTTTATGGACATGCAAGTAGGTATTTTGAGGCATACGAAAATCTAAAATTTAGAGGCAAAGGAGTTGGAGTAGTTACTCCTCCTTGGAACTTTCCTGTAGCTATCCCACTAGGTGGTCTAGCTGCTATATTGGCTTCAGGCAACACAGCCATCATAAAACCGGCAAGTGTTGCTGCTCTTACCGCTTATGAGTTATGTAAGTGTTTTTGGGATGCTGGTGTAAGCAAAAATACTCTTCAATTTGTACCATGTCCCGGAAGTCTGGCAGGTGAGCATCTCATAACAAACAAGGATGTGGATTTTGTGATTTTAACAGGCGGAGAAGATACTGCATACAAGATGTTAAAAACAAGACCAAATCTCTTTTTGGCTGCTGAAACCGGCGGGAAAGATGCCACCATAGTTACTGCTATGAGTGACAGGGAGCAAGCCATAAAAAATGTAGTCCATTCTGCATTTTCAAACAGTGGACAAAAGTGTTCTGCTACATCACTTTTGATACTAGAAGAAGAAGTTTATAATGACAAAAGTTTTAAATCTGCCTTGGTAGATGCTGCAAAAAGTATGGCAACAGGCTCAGTTTGGAATTTTGTAAACAGAATCGGAACTTTAGCAAATCCAGTGGGTGGAAATCTCAAAAAAGCGATAGAATCTCTTCAAGATGGGGAAAGCTGGGCATTAAAACCAGAGTTTGCAGATGAAAACGAATATATGTTAAAACCCGCTATCAGGTGGGGTGTCAAAGATGGAAATTTTTGCCATATGAACGAACTATTTGGACCGGTTCTCTCTGTCATGAAAGCCAAAGACCTCAAAGATGCTATAGATATAGTAAACAAAACAGGATATGGACTTACTTCTGGCTTAGAGTCACTTGATG
>JALVAU010000257.1 GCA_027011025.1 Campylobacteraceae bacterium
CTACTCTTTTATCTCTTTTATGCTATTTAGTGAGTAAATATATGTTTTAAAACACTCAAAATCTTCCACCTTTTCTACTCCGACACTATACCACTTTTGAAAATCATCCGGTATGCTAGATAGATACTCTTGTATAACCTTATCTTGAAGTTGTTTTGCTATTTTTTTGGCTTTTGAGATAATTTTTATATGATTTAGTACTGTTGAGCTTTTTATTTCTCTTAATTTTGCTATCTCTTCGATGGAGCTTCCCTCCTCTAGTAAATCGAGTGTTTTTTGCACAGTTGGACTTAGAGTTGTGTTTTTTATCTCTGCTAGTTTTCCCAAAAACTCTTCTGAATACTTTTCAAGCTTTGCCTCTCCAACTCCGTTTATATTTAAAAACTCCTCTTTTGTGGTAGGTAATTTTTTTGCCATCTCTTTAAGAGTTGCATCAGAAAAAACTATATATGCAGGAACTGATTCTTTTTTTGCTATCTTGGCTCTTAGCTCTCTTAAGTTTTCAAAGTTTTCATCTTTTGTAAGACTGTCTGCTTCAAGTGAGACTTTTTGGATATTTTCAAATATTTCAGGATTTCCTTTTAAAACCTCTAGCCCTTTTAAAAGTTTTTGTCCAAAATCAGTAATCAAAAGTTCCCTATACTCTCCTCTTTTTATCGCTCTTTTTTCAAACAGTTTGTCTATTATAAGTTCCCAACTTGCTTTGCTAATATCTCCTGCTATACCATATACGCTTAGTTTATCATGCCTGTTATCCAAAAGTTTTTTATTTTTACTTCCTCTTAAAATATCTACTATATAGTTCGCCCCAAAGCTCTGATTTGTTCTATACATGGCAGATAGAAACATTTGTGCCTCTTTTGTTATATCCACCTCTTGTACTTCACCTCTTTTGCAATTATCACATGAAGTTTCACACTCTTGTATCTCTTCTTGGAAATATGCTGCCAAAATCTTGTGCCTGCATGTAGAACTGTTTGCATAGTTATACATCTCTTCCATCTTGTTTTTTGCCATATTTCTATATCTGTCATCCTCTATGGAGTTTAGAAGTTCACTCTTTCTCATCACATCACTCATAGAGTAGAGAAGCAGACACTCACTTTTCAATCCGTCTCTGCCGGCTCGCCCTATCTCTTGATAGTAACCCTCTATACTTTTTGGCAGATCCATATGCACAACAAATCTAACATTACTCTTGTCTATGCCCATACCAAATGCTATGGTTGCCACTATGATTTTTGTCTCATCCTCTATAAAGCTTTGTTGGACAGCTTTTCTCTTTTGGCTACTTAGCCCCGCATGGTATGAGAGAGCTTTAAATTTTTTTGATTGTAAATATTTTGCAACCTCATCACTCTCTTTTCTAGTAAATGTATAGATAATTCCACTCTCATTTTGATAATCTTTTAGAAATCTTAGCAACTTATCTCTACCGTTTCCCACTCTTTTTTGTACATTTAAAATAAGATTTTTTCTAAAAAAACTCCCCTTGAGTATAGTTGGATTTTTTAGTTTCAAAGAATCTACTATATCTTGTGCCACTTTTTTTGTAGCAGTTGCCGTAAAAGCTGCTATGGGTATATGAGGAAACTCCTCTTTTAAGAAGTGCAATTTTCTATAATCAGGTCTAAACTCGTGCCCCCACTCACTCACACAATGTGCCTCATCTATAACTATAAAACTTATATTTACCTCTTTGAGAAGTTGCCTGAAACTAGACATATTTGCTCTCTCAGGCGACACATAAAGCAAAGAGATTTCATAATTATAAATTTTCCTATAGACTTCACTTATCTCTTGTGAGTTTAACTCGCTTGTTAATTTTTCAGCTTTTATACTATTTTGACCCAAGTTTATAACCTGATCATTTATGAGTGCGATAAGAGGGGATATAACTATGGTAATCTTATCTTTAAAATATATAGCAGGGAGTTGATAGCAGAGTGATTTTCCTCCACCTGTAGGAAGTATAGTAAGCAAATCTTTTGCCAAAACTATAGCATCTATACTCTCTTTTTGTAGTGGTCTAAAGTCATTAAAGCCAAAGTTTTTTTCTAAAATTGATTTGATATCTTTTTCCTTTACCAACAAGAATGATTTTGTATCCTATCAAAATAAAGGTTATCAATATATAAAAGACTCATACCTATTCAAAACTTCCCATCATATTAGTAATAGTTTTAG
>JALVAU010000258.1 GCA_027011025.1 Campylobacteraceae bacterium
TAAATTCGATAAAGAGATAGTTGATAAGGTTGGCAATATTTTACAAGAGAGAAATCTTAACTTTACGCAGTTCTTGTCTCACTATTTTCAAGCTGTGATTAAAGACCCTGCATTGATAGATACAGTAGAGCAAAAATCTAAACAAAGAACCGGAAACTTTATAGGCATATTGGATGGAAAGATAGGGAATATAGACTATAAAGATATGAAAAAGAGCTACAATGAAAATCTTTCTTGACACAAATATATGCCTTGATCTGCTTGATACGACACGATTAACATCAAAAAAGTCAGTAGGGTGGTATCTGCAGCAAAAAGACAATCTCACCAATGAGTTCTTTTTCTCTAGCGATTTTATTACTACTTTTTACTATATCCTAACCGAAAAAAGAAAGTATGATGCAGAAAAGACACTCCAAGCAATAGGCATGCTCTGTGACGAGATAAAACCACACTATCTTATTCATATAGATTTTATAAATGCTAAAGAAGAGTTTTTTGATAGCACTTTTGAAGATTTTGAAGATTTGCTGATTTTATCTAGTGCTGCGCGTATAAACTCCAACCAATTTATCACAAATGATAAAAAACTTCTTAAACTAGGTAGATTTCAAAATATATCTATAGTGTCGCCCTGAAACGAATTTGATATATTAATTCGTAAAGAAAAGATTAGAATAATTTCTGCAAAATAATAATCGCAGAGCAACTGTATAGCAAACATAGAGAGACTGTGAATTTATGTCTCGAACAGTTCTGTTTTTTGCTAGCTCTACTTACAGAGCTAGTATAGCTATTTCAAAATTCTAGGCAGGGTGATGCCTTGTTGTCCTTGGTATTTTCCTTTTTTGTCTTTATATGTTGTTTTGCATTGCTCGTCGCCTTCTAAGAAGAGTACTTGTGCTATGCCTTCATTTGCGTAGATTTTGGCAGGAAGTGGCGTTGTGTTGCTTATCTCTATGGTTATGTGTCCTTCAAACTCTGGCTCAAATGGTGTAACATTTACGATGATTCCACATCTTGCGTATGTACTTTTTCCTAAGCAAATCGCCAAGACATTTTTTGGAATTTTGAAGTACTCGACAGTTCTAGCTAGCGCAAAAGAGTTTGGCGGAACTATACATATATCACCTATAAAATCTACTATATTTTTGTCATCAAAATTTTTTGGGTCAACTACAGTGGAATTGACATTTGTAAATATTTTAAATTCATTTCCAACTCTTATGTCATACCCATAACTGCTAACGCCATAGCTTACTACATCTGTCCCTATTTGCTCATCACAAAATGGCTCTATCATCCCCTCTTTTAGTGATTTTTCTCTTATCCAGCTATCGGCTTTTAAACCCATTTTAAGTCCTTGTCATTAAATATATGGTATTATAGCAAAACTTATATACGATAAAATTTAGGAGAGAGGGATGAATAAGCAAGAGATTAGAGATTTAATACGCCTTTTTGATAAGAGTGGAGTTTCAAAGTTAAAGATAAAAGATGGAGAATTTTCAATAGAACTACAAAAAGGGTTCGAGAGTGTACCAAGTATGGTATCGACACCAGCTCAAAGCGTAGCTGTCCCAAGTATTGTGCCAGAAGTTTCTCAAGTTTCCCAAGCAGATGCAGAAGAAAAGAGGGATGAGACTCTCTCTATCAAATCTCCTATGGTAGGTACTTTTTATATAGCTCCTAGCCCGGGGAGTGAACCTTTTGTAAAAGCAGGTGATGTTGTGAGAAAAGGGCAGACTATTGCTATCATAGAAGCTATGAAAATCATGAATGAGATAGAGGCTGAATTTGATTGCCGAATAGTAACTATGCTTGCAGAAGATGGAGAGCCTGTAGAGTTTGGTATGCCACTATTTGGTGTGGAGAAGGTCTGATATGTCCGAGATTCATAAAATTCTTGTTGCAAACAGGGGTGAAATAGCCCTAAGAGCTATTAGAACTATAAAAGAGATGGGGAAACAGGCGATTGCTGTCTATTCAACCGCAGATAAGGATGCTCTTTATCTACAGTATGCAGATGCTAGTATCTGTGTAGGTGGAGATAAATCAAATGAGAGTTATCTAAATGTGCCAGCCATCATCAGTGCAGCCGAGATAAGTGGTTGTGATGCTGTCTTTCCGGGTTATGGATTTTTAAGCGAAAATCAGGATTTTGTTGAGATTTGTAAAATTCACG
>JALVAU010000259.1 GCA_027011025.1 Campylobacteraceae bacterium
TAGATGTCCCTCCTGACTTTCTCAAATGGACACACAAATTTCTATAATCTTAAATTTCACTTGTTTCTAACAATATCATAAATTGTTTGCTGTACATCATCGAATGTGAGATAAAATAGTTTTCCTTGAATATCAAGAGCATGCATGTGCTTTATAATGTCTCTCAACAACTTCTGCGAGAATTTAAATTTGATATTTTTAAGCTTGAGCCTTCTTTCAAACTCCATAAAAATAGCATACGATACAAAGCTTACAAGCACATGCGCTTTTATCCTGTTCTGAAGTCTATGATAAATCGGTCTGATTCTCAAATCTGTTTTTGAAATCCTAAAGGCTCTCTCCACCGCATATTGATTTTGATAGTGTGCTATGACATCTTCGGGCTTGATTGTAAAATCATTCGTTGCAAACCCTTTTATACCATCAAGCTTTGCATCTATCTGTACTTTGTCAGGATTGAGTTTATACTTGATATTACATTTATCATCTATATCAAGATATTTAGCATAGTAGGAGAGCTTTAAATCGGACTTGGTGATGTTTTTCTTATCAAGTGCAATATCTATCTTTTGAAGTGCTTTTTCCCTTGTTCTTTTATCTTTTTTTGCTCTTTTTGAGGAATAAGTTAAGATGAGTCTTTGTTTGATTTTTAGCTTTTGGTTTTTATCTTCATCATCTTTATAGATTATCTCTTTTTCAATTTCTATTGTGTGGATAACACCATCATCAAGAAATGTAAGATTGGCTATCTTCTCTTTGAGTTCTCTATCGATATTTTTAATTTTATAAGCAAGGATATACTTGTAGTTGTTTTTCTCTAAAAAAGCAATATTAGCACTACTTAACATCCCTTTATCGGCTACAACTATTGGTTTGTTTTTTATTTGAAATCTTGTTTGAAACTTTTGGAGTACATCAGTTAGTGTATGCCCTTCAAACTTGTTCCCTTCATACACTTCAAAGCTAAGGGGATAGCCTTGTAGTGTTGTAAAAAGTCCAAGTTGTATTTGGGGACGATTGAGTTTTCCCTCTTTGGAAAAACCAATGCGTCGTAAGTCATCTTCACTCTCGCTTTCAAAGTGCAAAGTTGTTACATCGTAGAAGGTTACTGTGATGGTGTTGTCCATTATCTTTTTGGTGTGGGTGAAGATGCATTTTTCGATCTGCTGTTTGACGCTATCGCTGTAAAGAGCATCCAAAAATCTGTATATCTGGTTTTTATCGATATGTTCGCGTTTGAAATATGCAAGATAATCGATAAGATAGAGTTTACTTCCGGGATAAAGCAATCTTGAAATCACGAGTGCTTTAAAAAGGGAGTGTTCTTTATTGTTTATGTCAATATTGCTACATCCAATATCTTCAAAAAGTTTTCCGTAGATAAGTTCATCTCCAATTGGAATTAAATCTTTATTGGATAGACTGATAAATTCCAATGTATCATCATTTTTATCTTTATTCTCGGTGCAATCAAATAGGGTTGGATAGAGTTTTTTATTTAGTTCTTCCAGTCTTGTAGATGCTATATCGAGATAAAACCGTTTTTCGGTCTCGCACTTGGCGCAACCAATCGTTTCTACTACTTTATAGCCTCGATTTTTTCTATCAATAATTTGGACACTGATACTTCCACTACTATTTTTCTTCTCTCTGATATGTAAAGACATATAAAATCATAGCAAAATTTATAGTATGAGACACACACTTTTTAGATACTAAAGTGCTTTATTGCCCTAAAATAGGAGGCTCTTGTTTTTGAAAATCGCTGTTTTTTTGGAAAGTGAGAAAGTCAGGATAAAATACGGCTATAGCGCCGTTAAAATATTTTTCAAATATTTTTGAAGCTCTTTTATACCTTTTGTATTCTCATACAGAGGTGCATTTGATGCTAAGATTATTTCTCTGCATGTTTCACGGTAAGTTTTGTCGTTCGCTAGTGTTGTCGCTTTTTTTACATAATCATTCTCATCGTTTGCGATTAGTTCAGTGTACCCCATCATATGATAAAAGAGACTTGTTGCGCGTCCAGAGTTAAATTTACCCGGCAGCGTTACGATAGGCGTTCCTATTGAAAAGGCCTCTATGGCAGTAGTTCCATAGCCAAAAATTGTTGGTTCAAGGATGGCATCTGCGTGGCGTAGTAAACTGTAAAATGTTTGAGCTTTAGCCCATGGTCTAAAT
>JALVAU010000260.1 GCA_027011025.1 Campylobacteraceae bacterium
ATATTGATCTTGACTCTGTCGATATAAATCATCGCATGGTAACCAAATTACCTTTTTCACAACTTAAAAAATTTCATGCCCTGCCCGTAAAAGAAGATGAAATAAATGTATATGTCGCCTTTAAGGACCCTATAGATATAAATGCTCAAGAAGCAATTCAAAGAATTTTTCCTAGAAAACTTGTTAAAACTGTTGTCAGTGAACCGTCTTTAATAGAAAAATATTTAAATAAAATAGAGCTTGGTGACAGCATTAAAGAGTTAATATCTGAAATAAGAAAAGAGATAACATCTAGTGCTAGTGAAAATCCACAAGAATCTTCAGGCATACTAAAATTAATAGAAGTCATACTAAAAACTTCCATCTTAGCTCGTGCTAGTGATATACATGTAGAGCCAACTATAAATAATTGTGTTGTCAGAAGCAGGATAGACGGTATGCTAACAGAGACTTTTATATTTGATAAAGATATATATCCTCCTCTTGCATCTCGTCTAAAATTGCTCTCAAATATGGATATTGCGGAAAAAAGAAAACCTCAAGATGGACGATTTTCAGCAACAATTCTTGGAAAAGAGTATGATTTTAGGATTTCAACTTTACCTATTTTAAGTGGTGAATCTATAGTAATGCGTATATTAGACAAATCGAAAGTTATGATCAAGTTAGAGTCACTAGGTATGCATAAAAATAATTTTGAAAAATTTAACACATCAATGAGAGCTCCATATGGTATAATTTTTGTCACCGGCCCAACAGGAAGTGGTAAGACAACTACACTGTATGCCGCGCTCAATGCCATTAAAAATGTAGAGACCAAAATTATTACCGTAGAGGACCCTGTTGAGTACCAACTAAATTTAATACAGCAAGTTCAAGTTAATGAAAAAGCAAATCTTACATTTGCATCTGCTCTTAGATCTATACTTAGACAAGATCCTGATATCATAATGATAGGAGAAGTAAGAGATCAAGAAACGCTAAGAATAGCTGTTCAAGCTGCACTCACAGGGCATCTAGTATTTTCCACTCTACATACAAATGATGCGATTAGTGCTGTCACAAGAGTTATGGATATGGGAATTGAGCCATATCTTCTTAGTGGTTCTCTAGTTGCTATAGAGGCACAAAGACTCGTCAGAAAACTATGCTCCCATTGCAAAACTAAAATTACCCTTCCCAAAACTGCCTATGACGAGATTAAAGGGTTATTGCCTAAAGATTTTCAGTTCTACAAACACAATGGATGTGAAAAATGCTCTCAAACTGGATATACCGGCAGAGAAATGCTCTCTGAAATCTTAATAGTAAGCGAGAAAATTTCTAGTATGATAGCACAGGGAAAAAGCAAAGAAGAGATAAAGCAACAAGCACTAAAAGAGGGTTTTGTTGACATGTACAAAGACGGAATTTTAAGAGCAGCCAAAGGTATCACAACCATAGAAGAAGTTGTAAGGGTGGCAAAAGGATGAATTATTTTGAAGTAACATCCCTATTTAAGGGTAAAAAAGAGATAAAAACAATAAAAGCATCAAGTAAAAAAGATGCCATTACTATAGCTAAGACCAAGATTCCTGGCATACTACTAAATGTCAAAGAATCATCTGCTCCTGTTGAAGATCAGTTTTTGGCATTTAAAACTAAATTTACAAAAACACTGTTTAAAAAGAAGATTAATTTTAAGGCGTTAATTGCGGCCATTAGGCAATTAGCTGTCATGACAGATGCTGGCATATCTATACATGACAGCATAAAAGAGGTAAAAGAGGCTAGTGTAGATTTAGCCTTAAAAGATATTTTTGAAAATTTAAATGATGATTTAAATTCTGGACTTAGTCTTACACAAGCCATGATGCCATTTAAAGAGGATTTAGGTGATGTAACTTTAGCGATGGTCGAACTTGGTGAAAGCACTGGTAATATGGCTGAATCACTAGAAAAATTGGCTGAAATACTAGAAGAGATCGAAGAAAATCGTCAAAAATTCAAAAAAGCGATGAGATACCCTATCACGGTAATGGTAGCAATTGCTATAGCTTTTACTATTTTAATGGTTTATGTTGTTCCAAAATTTAAGGATATATTCTCAAAATTCAAAACAGAGTTACCGCTACCTACAAAAATACTCCTTTTTATGGAAAATATTATACATAATTATGGATTTTATCTTCTTGCTT
>JALVAU010000261.1 GCA_027011025.1 Campylobacteraceae bacterium
ACTTGTATAATTATTGATAAAAGGTACATTTTGGGTGTTAATGTTTAGATATATGTACTAAAAGGACAAAATGTCTGTTTTAAAATTGAGGTTAAGGTATAGAGAAAAAAGGAACAAAGAGGCTATTTTGAGTCAACTTTTGCATATTTGTTGTCAAAAAGTAGCCTCAGCTTCTTTAAAACAGAGGTTGTAAAAATGGTATGATCTGTTTTTTACGGCTTAGTACTCCCTCTAGCCATACTTCGTGATTTTCTAATTTTTTTCCGAAAGCTTTTTCGATTTTGCTTTCATCATCACTAAGTGTTAGAAGCAAAGAACCCTCCGTCATGATGTCAGTTAAAAGTAAAATAATGCTATGAAGTCCATCTTGCTCTTTTACTCTGCTCATCTCTTCAAAAAGCATCTCTTTTTTATCATCAAAAACACTCAAATCCACAACTTCAAGTTGTCCAACACCTACTTTGCTATCACCCATGGTAAACTCTTTATAGTCTCTTGAGAGAAGATCTCGTGCACTTGTTCCCTCAACGGCGGATTTCACCAAGAACATCTCCATTCCAAGTGCTTTAAAGTCCTCTATACCTGCTATCTTTGCCAAATCTTTTACAGCTTTAGTATCAGCTTTTGTGCAGGTTGGGGATTTGAATATAACAGTATCACTCAGTATCGCACACATCATCATCCCTGCTATATCTTTTGGAATCTCTACCTTATAATAATCAAACATCTCTTTTATGATAGTGTTTGAGCAACCAACCGGTCTTATCCAGCATTCAAGAGGGGTGGAAGTTGTTAAATCACCTAGTTTATGATGATCTACGACACCTAAAACCGTAGCTTCAAGTATATCTTTTGGTAAAATTGCCAAATCTGTGGTATCTACTATATAGACCTTTTCGCCCGCATAATCAGTCTTTAAAATAGGAATTTCTCCTTCAAATTTATCAAGTATAAATTGAGTCTCAGGAGATATTTTACCCTGCCTAGAAGCGATACACTCTTCGCCTGTTTGATTTTTAAGATATGAGAGTGAAATGGCTCCGATAATCGAGTCCGAATCCGGATTTGTGTGCCCAAAAATATAAGTTGCCATTTTGTAACCTTTGAATTTTTTTGGGATATTATACAGAATAAAAGGTTAAAAATCTATCTAATATGATTTTGGCTGCCATAGAGTCTATCTTGCCATCTCTCTTTTGTCTAGTGATGCCTTGCATCATCTCTTTTGCCTCTATGCTTGAGCTATACTCATCTTGAAAATGTATATCTCCGCTAAAATTCAGAAGTGATACAAAATGTTTTATTCTTCTTTGCATCTCTTCGCTACTACCTCCGCTTTTAGGGATGCCTACTACTAAAATATCTATCTGCCACTCATCTAAAAATCTATCTACATCTTTTGCGGCTTGGTTTCTGTTTTTTCTTAGTATCGCTTTTTGTGGAGTTGTTATCTTGTCTCTTAACGATATAGCAACCCCTATTCTCTTTAAACCAACATCTATGCAGGCATATTTCATAATACAAAAATCTTCATATCTTTTATAGCTATTTTGCCCTCTAGCTCATAAGTATAGATTTTATCGCCATATTTTTCTAGTGCATCTTGCAAAGAGTTGCTTAGGGTACAAAACTCTAAAATTTCATCTTTTATCTCAGATACTTTTCCGAACATATCGGCAAATGAGTCTATATCGTATATCGCTGTTGCTTCACCATCTTTTAAAATTTTATTAGTTCCTAGTGAATCATTTAGTCTATGAGGGAAAACATATATCTTTTTGCCATATTTTTTGGCTATCTCTATGCTTCTCATGGAGCCACTATTTAGATCAGCTTCAGCCACGACTAAAACTTCACCTAAGGAGACAACAAGTCTATTTCTCAAAACAAAACTATATCTCGTAGCCGGTGTGTTCTCTTCGTATTCACTCAAAAGAAGTGATCTATTTTGCATATCTTTTAGTAGAGAGTAGTTTACTTTTGGATAGAGTATATCGAGTGAATTTGCCATCACTCCTATTGTATTTGGAAATGATGATTTATGTGCTAGAGCATCGACACCCATAGCCCCACCGCTCACGACACATACGCCTCTTTTTTTAAGAGCATTACCTAGATTTAGACAGAGTTGTTTAGTATAAGAGATAGGGTGTCTAGTGCCTACAATAGAGACTTT
>JALVAU010000262.1 GCA_027011025.1 Campylobacteraceae bacterium
CTATTTTTATATCTTTTTTTGCACTGATTCTTAGTTTTTTTATTGGACTTTTTTTTGCCTATGGTCAAAATTCTAGAATAATTTTGCTAAGATTTTTTTCAAGATTTTACATAGAAACTATCAGAGGAACACCTCTTTTAGTGCAGATTCTTATATTTTTTTATGTAATAGCTGCAAACATAGGATTAGACAACAGATATATAGCCGGAGTCTTGATTTTGGCAATTTTTTCTGGGGCTTATATAAGTGAGATCATAAGAGCTGCTATATTTAGCATATCCAAAGAGCAATACGAAACAGGTTTGTCACTAGGATTTACAACATTTCAAACATACAGATATATTATATTTCCTCAAGCATACAAAAGGATAATACCTCCTTTAACCGGTCAGTTTGCATCTATCATAAAAGATTCATCCCTGCTCTCAATAATATCAGTAAATGAATTTACCATGAACGCACAAGAGGTAAACTCCTATACATTTTCAACACTTGAAAGCTATATACCTTTAGCCATAGGATACTTACTCTTAACATATCCCATATCACTATACTCAAGAAAATTAGAAAAGAGAATGAAAGACTAAGCTGGTTAGGTACTTAATTAGTTATTTTTTGATATAATTGCTACCTAACCAAAATTATTACCGCACTGATTAATAGTACTATTAGGAGTTTTTATGCAAAATGCGTTGTTTGATGAATTAAAAAATTTAAAAAAAGATATGGCAGAAAAAGAGAAGATAGAAAATAAAAAAAGAGTTAATGACATAAGAGAAAAAAAAGAGAAAAGCCTAAAAGATGAGTTTTTAAATTTTATAAAAGATAGTGGTATTAAAGAGATTGACAAATAGAATTAACCAAAAAATTATAGAATTTTCCACACTTGATTCGGAGTGCTCTTACCTGAAAAACAGTTTTACAAGGATGCAATATAAGTATATCGAAAACTGTTCTAGTGCACAAAATGCACAACTTGTAAAAAAAGGCTGGAGAAGATTTGGAAACTACTACTCTAGACCACAATGCAAAGAGTGTGATGAGTGTAAAAGCTTAAGAATTGATGCAAAAAATTATGAATTTAGCAAAAATGCAAAAAGAACAATTAAAAAAAATGCAAACACACTTTTTACCGTTCAAAGCCCTACGATATCAAATGAACATTTGGAAATATATGAAAAATATCATAAAAAGATGGAAGAAAAAAAAGGCTGGAGAAGATATGAAATCAAACCAAAAAGCTATCATGAACTATATATTGCCGGCGCAGGAAAATTTGGAAAAGAGATTTTATACTACATAGATGATAGATTAGTAGCTGTTGATTTGGTTGATTTTTTGGATGATGGCTTATCTTCTATATACTTTTTTTATGATCCTGATTTTGCAAAATACTCACTTGGACGATACTCCATATATATGCAAATTCAATTGGCTAAAAATTTTAATTTAAGATGGATATATCTTGGATACTATGTAAAAGATTGTCCTAGCTTAAACTATAAAGATAGATATAGACCTTTTGAGATTTTACAAAACAATCCAAATGAATATGAGGATGATATTTGGGAGTAAAGATGGAATAATAATTGCTTTGTATAGCTTAAAAGACTTGTTATGGCACAAGAATGTATCACAATAAGTATAAAGAATGTTTAGGAGATAAAATGCAGATTTCTTACTCAAGAGAGATGATGGCTATAACTGTTCAAGAAGATAGCAAAACATTTTATTTTTTACAAAATCTCGTAGAAAAACATTTCACTAAAAAAATAGGCAGAAAAAATAAAATTATAGTCTTTGCTAAAAATGACGAAAAAGTTCAAAGAAGATATTTTCTAAAACTCATAAGTAAGATATATAGAAAAAAAAATAAAAATTCTAAAAAAGAGGAGTTAGAGAAGATAAAAAACTCATATAATAAGAATATAAAGCTTACTCTCTTAAAGGCAAATCAAATAACACAGCACATCAACATAAATGTCAGTATAGAGGATAATTATGTGATACTTCTGCACTTTGAAACAAGCTACTCTATTTTAGTAAGTTATCTGAAAAATTACTTTAAAGATCACCTAATTTCATACAGAAGCAAAACTAAAATTATGACCATCTATCCAAATTCAAATAAAACAATGGAGCTATTAGAAAATCTATTAGCACAAGAGG
>JALVAU010000263.1 GCA_027011025.1 Campylobacteraceae bacterium
ACATACAATATGTCTCCTTAAGGGTTTTAACCATCTTTTAAGCTATTTTTAAATAAAATAGCAGGCTTCATTGCATTTTGCTGTCTAATTTTAGGCAATATTTTGCAAGATGAAAAATTTATAAGGAAAGAATGTGCCAACAATCAACCAATTGGTAAGAAAAGAGAGAAAAAAGGTGATCAAAAAATCAAAATCACCTGCATTGGACAGTTGTCCTCAAAGAAGAGGGGTTTGTACAAGAGTATATACAACAACTCCAAAAAAACCAAACTCAGCTTTGAGAAAAGTTGCCAAAGTTAGACTAACTAGTGGCTTTGAAGTTATCAGCTATATAGGTGGAGAGGGTCATAACCTTCAAGAACACTCAATAGTTCTAGTAAGAGGCGGAAGAGTAAAAGATTTACCTGGTGTTAAGTATCATATCGTTCGTGGTGCATTAGATACTGCTGGAGTTGCAAACAGAACAGTTGCAAGAAGTAAATACGGTACTAAAAAGCCTAAGTAATATTAAGTTTTAACTGTAGAGTTAAATTTTAGTGGAGTGTGAATCAAATAAGAATTCATGTTCTAAACAATATAACTGTTAAATAAAACAGTGAAATTTTATTAAATTTATCAAACAGGTGCTACTCCTTTGGAATGTAGGTAGCATTTGAGTAAAATTTAAAAATTTGAAGGAATCAAAATGAGAAGAAGAAGAGCCCAAGTAAGGGAAATACTCCCCGATCCAGTTTATAACAGCAAAATAATCACAAAATTTATAAATGCACTTATGCTAGATGGCAAAAAAAGTGTTGCTGCAAAAGTTTTCTATGGTGCACTAGCACTTGCTGAAAAGAGAAGCGATGAGATGAAAGGCATAGAGATTTTTAATGCTGCCATCGAAAATGTAAAACCTGTTATGGAAGTAAAAAGCAGAAGAGTAGGTGGAGCAACATACCAAGTGCCTATAGAAGTAAGACCTGTTAGACAACAAGCTCTTGCTCTTAGATGGTTGGTTTCATATGCTAGAAAAAGAAGCGAAAGAACTATGGTTGAAAGACTAGCAAATGAGCTTTTAGATGCTGCAAACTCAAGAGGTGCTACATTTAAAAAGAAAGAAGATACTTATAAAATGGCTGAAGCAAATAAAGCTTTCGCTCACTACCGCTGGTAGAAAGGAACTATTATGGCAAGAAAACATCCTATTAATATGGTTAGAAATATCGGAATTGCTGCGCACATTGATGCTGGTAAAACTACTACAACTGAGAGAATTCTTTTCTATACAGGAATTTCACATAAAATTGGTGAAGTTCATGACGGTGCAGCTACAATGGACTGGATGGAGCAAGAAAAAGAGAGAGGTATCACTATAACAAGTGCTGCGACTACATGCGAATGGAATAATCATCAGATAAATATCATAGACACTCCGGGTCACGTTGATTTTACTATTGAAGTTGAAAGAAGTATGAGAGTTCTTGATGGTGCTGTTGCTGTTTTTTGTGCAGTTGGTGGAGTTCAGCCACAAAGTGAGACTGTATGGAGACAAGCAAATAGATATAGAGTTCCAAGAATGGTTTTTGTAAATAAAATGGACAGAGTTGGAGCTGATTTTTATGAAGTTGAGAGACAGATTAAAGAGAGATTAAAATCAAATCCAGTGCCAATTCAGATACCAATTGGAGCTGAAGATGACTTCAAAGGTGTTGTTGATTTAGTACAGATGAAAGCACTTGTTTGGGAAGATGAAGCAGCTATGGGTTCACACTATGAAGTTGTTGATATTCCTGCTGACTTGCAAGAAAAAGCAGAGAGTTATAGAGAGCATATGATAGAGGCAATCTCTGAGACAAGTGATGAATTGCTCGAAAAATACTTGGGTGGCGAAGAGTTAAATGAAGAAGAGATAAAAGCTGGATTAAAAGCTGGATGTTTGGATATGACTTTAGTTCCTATGCTTTGTGGAACTGCATTTAAAAACAAGGGTGTTCAGCCACTACTTGACGCTGTTGTAGATTATATGCCGGCACCTACAGAAGTTGAAGCTATAAAAGGCGAATACGAAGATGGTAGTGAGACTATCGTTGAATCAACAGATGATGGTGAATTTGCTGCACTTGCATTTAAGATTATGACTGACCCATTTGTTGGACAACTAACATTTGTCAGAGTTTATCGAGGTACACTAGAGAGTGGAAGTTATACTTACAATACAACAAAAGATAAAAAAGAGAGAGTTGGAAGACTCCTTAAGATGCACTCAAATAAAAGAGAAGAGATTAAACAACTATTTGCCGGTGAGATAGGTGCTGTTGTTGGATTGAAAGATACTCTTACAGGAGACACTCTAGCTGGCGAAAAGGATAGAGTAATCTTGGAAAAGATGGATTTTCCAGATCCAGTTATCAGTGTTGCAGTTGAGCCAAAAACTAAAGCTGATCAAGAAAAAATGGGTATAGCACTTCAAAAACTAGCTCAAGAAGATCCTAGTTTTAGAGTTGAAACTGATGAAGAGAGTGGACAAACTATTATTTCTGGTATGGGTGAACTTCATCTTGAGATATTGGTTGATAGAATGCTTAGAGAATTTAAAGTTGATGCTGAAGTTGGTCAACCGCAAGTTGCTTATAGAGAGACTATCAAGAAAGAGGTTACTCAAGAGCACAAATATGCAAAACAATCAGGTGGTCGTGGACAGTATGGACATGTATTTATCAAACTTACTCCAATGAAACCAGGTGAGGGTTATGAGTTTGTAAACGATATCAAAGGTGGGGCAATTCCTAGAGAATTTATTCCTGCAGTTGATAAAGGTCTAAAAGAGGCTATGCAAGGCGGTGTTTTAGCAGGATATCCTGTTGAAGATGTTAAAGTTACTCTATATGATGGAAGCTACCATGATGTTGACTCATCTGAGATGGCATTTAAACTAGCAGCTTCAATGGCTTTCAAAGAGGGTGCTAGAAAAGCAGATGCGATTATACTAGAGCCTATGATGAAAGTTGAAGTTGAAACTCCAGAAGACTTCATGGGTGATGTTATCGGCGACTTAAATAGAAGAAGAGGACAAATTAACTCTATGGAAGACAGAAGCGGACACAAGATAGTAAATGCTTTTTGCCCACTCTCAGAGATGTTTGGTTACTCAACTGATTTAAGAAGTCAAACTCAAGGAAGAGCTTCATACTCTATGGAATTTGATCACTATGAAGAAGTTCCAAAAAATGTTGCAGAAGAGATTATCAAGAAAAGAAACGCTTAGTATCAAACGCTAAAAGAGCCGCGGCATCCTGTTTGGGATTGCCCGGCTTTTTTTATACCTACCGTCCCGGTAGCTCAGCTGGATAGAGCACTTGATTCCTAATCAAGAGGTCATGAGTTCGAATCTCGTCCGGGACACCACTAC
>JALVAU010000264.1 GCA_027011025.1 Campylobacteraceae bacterium
CTAGTATATTAAAAATCTCGAACAACTTTATAAGTTGGATTGTCTATCTCGTGTGTGCAGTATTTTCCAGCATTTTGTAGGGCATCTATGCAGTCATCGCTTAAGTGCCTAAGCTTTAAAATTTTTCCTTTTTGAGTGTATTTTTTGGTTAATTTATCGATAGCTTCTACTCCACTAGAGTCCATAACCCGTGTATTGCTAAAATCTATAACAACATTTTTTGGATCATTTTCTATGTCAAATATATCATTGAGAAATTGTACTGCCGATCCAAAAAATAGAGGTCCATTGATCTCATAGACTTTGGTGCCATCACTCTCTACATGTACTCTTTTTGTGATCCTTGCTTGTTGGTACGCAAAAACTAAAGCAGATATAACAACCCCTGCTATAACTGCGACAGCCAAATCAAAAAATATAGTTATAACAGTAACCGTTATGAGTATAAAAGCATCAGCTTTGTGCATTTTTCTCAGTCTGTTAACACTTGCCCACTCAAAAGTCTCTACCGAAACCATAAACATAATACCAACTAAAACGGCGATAGGAATGATGCCTATGATATTTGAGAGAGATACTACAAAAGTGATAAGCAAGATCGCCGCAACTGCGCTTGAGAGTCTAGTGAGTCCACCTGAAGTAAAGTTGATGATTGATTGACCTATCATTGCGCACCCTGCCATACCTCCAAAAAAACCGCAAGTTGTATTTCCTATGCCTTGAGCTATACACTCTTTGTTTCCACTTCCTCTTTTGCCACTCATTTCATCTAATACTGACAAGGTCAAAAGTGATTCTATCAGCCCAACTAGAGCTAAAATAACAGAGTAGGGTAGTATGATTTTGAGAGTATCAAGATTAAACGGTGCATTTGGAAGCGAAAAAGTTGGTAAGCTTCCGCTGATATTTCCTAAATCAGATACGGTTTTGGTGTCAAATCCTGCAAAATAAGTCAATATAGTTAACAGCACGATAGAGACAAGACCGGCTGGCACAGCCTTTGTGTATTTTGGTAAAAAATACATGATTAACATCGTAGATACTACCAATATATACATCATATAATCTGCACCTTTGAAAAATTGAAATTGGCTCATAGCTATCACGATAGCCAAGCCATTTACAAATCCGTATATCGCGGGTTGAGGAACAAATCTGATGAATTTACCCAATTTTGCCAAACCTATCGCTATTTGGATAAGTCCGGTTAAGATTGTTGCCCACAAAACATATTGCAATCCATAATTAGAAGCCAAAGAAACCATGACTACAACCATAGAGCCCGTAGCGCCACTAATCATACCGGGTTTTCCGCCGATTAAGGCTGTGATTAATCCTAGTATAAAAGCTGTATATAATCCGACTAATGGACTAAAGCCGGCAACCAGCGCAAAGGCTATGGCTTCTGGTACAAGAGCGACAGCTACAACAGTACCGGATAAAATATCATTTTTAGTATTTGAGGTATCATAATTTTTTAGAGTGAACATCTGTTTCCTAGAGAGTAAGTGATAGACTGTAAGAAGTCTGATAATGGGGTTTTAAAGAAAGAATTATACCTTTATTAGATAAGATACAGATAAATTGCCAAAAAAGTATTTGGAGTGTTTGATGTTTGTTGATAGTTTGTACGATTTAAAATTTAAAAGCGAAAAAGAAGCTGTTGTAAAACTTAGTGATGAAAATCATCCTGTATTTAAAGCACACTTTCCTACAAAACCTATAATGCCGGGTTTTATGCATTTTGAAATAGTCTCTAAAGTGTTTAACTTTGAAATTAAATCAATAAAGAGGGCAAAATTTTTAAAGTTGGTCAAACCGGGTGAAACTCTTGTATATAAACGAAATAAAAACAGATTTGAAGTCTTTAGTAGCGATAGTATAGTAGCAAGTTTTGTTTTATGAGTGTTTGTGTTGTAGTTCCGGTATATAATTCACCTTATATATCAGAGGTGATAAAAGATATAAAGAGATATGGATATACTCTGATTGTGGTTGATGATGGCTCAGATGATAGAGTAGAAGTTAAAGATGACGATGTTATAGTGCTAACCCATCCAAAAAATCTTGGTAAAGGCGAAGCTATACTCACTGGTGCAAAAAAAGCTAAAGAGTTGGGTTTTAAAAGCTTTGTTACTATGGATGCAGATAAGCAACATATAGCTTCTGAGGTCAAAAAATTAACTACTGCCTACAAAGAGAATACCATAGTAATCGGAAGTCGTAATTTTAATGCTAAAAATGTGCCTAAAAGCTCTAAATTTGGAAGAAAATTTAGCAATTTTTGGGTAAATTTGGAGACTTTTAAAAATCTAAAAGATACGCAAAGTGGTTTTAGAGTTTACCCCATATCTATACTCGATTTAAACCTAAAAAAGAGAAGATTTGATTTTGAGATAGAGGTTTTAGCCCTTCACAGCTTTGGTGGAGGTGATATAGTGGAGGTTGAGGTGGAGTGTTACTATCCACCGATTAGCCAAAGAGTAAGCCACTTTGATAAGGTAAAAGACAATTTTCGCCTTAGTATGATACATTCAAGACTCTTTATTCAAAGATTTTTTTTGCTAAGAGGCATTTTGTGGAATTAATAGAGGATTAATTGCACTTAGTGTAAAATAGTAGCCCATTTAAATCAACATCTAAAGTAAAAAAATATATGAAAAAAGTATTAGTTTTGTATTATTCTCAATCTGCTCAATTAAAGAGTGTCGTAAATAGTTTTGTCTCAAAACTTGGCGATAAAGATATTAGGGTTGATATAAAAGAGATAAAACCGCTCAAGCCTTATCCTTATCCATGGTCATTTTATGAATTTTTTGATGAGTTTCCTGATGCTGCTCATATGAGAGGCTGTGAGGTAGAGGAGCTAGATGGATTAGATGATGATTATGATTTGGTTATTTTGGGATATACTATTTGGTTTTTAGCTCCTTCGTCACCAATTGTAGGTTTTTTAAAATCAAACCAAGCAAAAAAACTCCTCAAAAACAAGAGAGTCATCACATTGATAGCTTGTAGAGATATGTGGGTGATGGCACAAGAGAAGATGAAAGTGCTCTTGAGTGATGTAGGGGCAAAGCTGATAGACAATGTTGCCCTGACGGATCAAGGAAAAGGAATCTACTCTTTTGTTACAACACCTAGATGGTTGTTAAGCGGGAAAAAAGATGCTTTTTGGTTCTTTCCACCGGCTGGAATTTTGCAAAGCGATATAGACAGTGCTTCAAGATTTGGAGAGAGGTTGAATTTTGCCTTAAGAAATGATTTGGAAAAGAGAGATAAACCTCTTTTGAAAAATTTAGGTGCAGTAAATGTCAATGGAAAATTGATCGCCTCAGAGGTGATAGCAACTAGAAGTTTTTATATATGGGGAAATATTATAGATTTTTTCGGCAAAAAAAAGTCCCTGCCAAGAAAGATAGCTATAACTATTTATGCCACTTTCTTAGGTTTGATGGTTTTAACGCTTGTGCCTATAAACCTTTTAGTCAGAAGAGTATTGAACCATTTTCAAAAAGATAGATTGATTGAATTAGAAAAAAAGTATGAGGAACCAAGTGGAAGATAAGATAAATCAAGTATATATAAATCATATAGCAGCATTTTTTCCAAATGAAGCAGTTGATAATGACAATATAGAGAAAGTTTTGGGCATGGTCGATGGAAAACCATCTTTAGTAAAAAGAGTAGTGCTTAGATCAAACAAGATAAAAAGCAGATACTATGCCATAGACCCAAAAACAGGAGAGACAACACACTCAAATGCAAGGATGGCAGCTGAGGCAATTTCACTCTTGAGTGATAGAGGTTTTAACATTGATAGAGCAGATCTTTTAGTATGCGGTACAACAGTTCCCGATCAGCTTTTACCAAGCCATGCTTTGATGGTGCTCGGAGAGAGTAGCCTTAGGGCTATGGAGGCTGTTAGCATAGCAGGAATTTGTTTGAGTGGATTGAGTGCCCTAAAGTATGCTTATGCCTCGATAAAAGCTGGATTAGCTCAGAGTGCTATCACAACAGGAAGTGAAAATATATCTGCATCTATGAGGGGAAGAAATTTTGAACCTGAGGTTAAAAGCAGAGTAGAACTAATCAAAAAAAATAAAGAACTGACATTTGAAAAAGATTTTCTCAGATGGATGCTTAGTGACGGTGCAGGGGCTATAGGCGTTAGTAACAAACCGAATGATGGAGAAATTTCTCTAAGGATTGATAAAATCTTTGTAAAATCCTATGCAAATGAGCAAGAGGCTTGCATGTATAGCGGTTGTGAAAAATTAAAAGATGGTACTCTTAGGGGATATAGAGAGTATCTGCCAAGTGAATGGCTAAGCAAGTCTATATTTGCAGTTAAGCAAGATGTAAAACTGCTAAATGAAAA
>JALVAU010000265.1 GCA_027011025.1 Campylobacteraceae bacterium
CTTTTATATCTTTTAGTAGTACAGATTTATTTGGAAGATTTGTAGAGGGATTTTTTGATGCGAGTATATACTGCTTGTTGATTTTTGAAAAGTTCGCATATGACCTGCATCTTGCTATTAGCTCTTGTTTGTCAAATGGTTTGGAGATAAAATCATTCACTCCTGCTTCAAGTGCTTTTATCTTATCCTCCTTACCACTCAAAGCTGTTATCATCAAGATGGGTACTCGATCAAACCCTTCTAATGCTCTTATCTCTTTTGTGGCCTCATAACCATCTAGTACGGGCATCATGGCGTCCATAAGTATAACATCTGGTTTTAGTTTTTTACATTTATCTACCGCCATCTGCCCGTTTGCTGCCTCTACTAGGATATAATTTTCATTTTTTAGAGATATTTTTATCGCTAATCTATTGTCTTTTGCATCATCTACTATCAAGATTAAAAAACTTATCTTTGACATATAAATCCTTCCAAGATTTTAATAAGCTTATCTTTTTTTAGTGGTTTAGTAAGATATTCATCCATGCCACTCTCTAAAAATCTCTCTCTATCTCCCTTTAGAGCATTCGCTGTTAAGGCGATGATTGGTGTGTGAGATAAACCTTTTTGCTTTTCTAACTCCAATATCCGTTTTGTTGCCTCTATGCCATTCATATGGGGCATATTTTCATCCATAAGTATCGCGTCATATTTTTTACTTTCAAACAACTCTATAGCTTCCAAACCATCATTTGCTACATCAAACTTTAGATTTAATTTTTGCAAAATTATCTTCATAAACATTTGATTTGCCCTGTTATCTTCTGCTAAAAGTATCTTTTTGCCATTGAAGTCAACTTTACAGTCAGCTTCATCTCTTTGTTCTAATCCTTTTCCTATACCCACTGGTATGTTAAAGTAAAACTTACTGCCCACACCCTCTTTGCTTTGCACTTTCAACTCTCCACCCAATAGCTTTGTAAGTTCACTGCTTATAGATAGACCCAAGCCAGTGCCGCCATATTTTCTAGTAGTAGAGCTATCCCCTTGGTTAAAAGCCTTAAATATGTCTTTTAGTTTATCTTGAGATATACCTATCCCCTCATCTTCTACACTTACATGTAGCAATCCATCGCTATAATCTACATCTACTTTGATGGTTTTGCCAATGTCAGTAAATTTTATGGCATTGCTTATGAGGTTTGATATGATTTGCTTTACTCTTAGAGGGTCTGTATTTATAACACTAGGGAGATTGTCAGATAGGTTTAGTTCAAGCGTTATATCCTTTTTAGAACATTTTGCGTTGAACAGATAAGTGATGACTTCAAGCTCACTTTTGGTATGAAAATCTACTTTATCTATAGAGAGTCTTCTACTCTCAATTTTTGAAAAATCGAGTATATCCTCTATGATTTGAAGCAGTGACTGACTTGATTCGTGGATGATATTTATATACTTAAGTGCTCTTTTCCCTGTGTCCTCTTCTTTTAAAAGATCTACAAATCCAAGTATGGCATTTAGTGGAGTTCTTATCTCATGGCTCATATTTGCTAGAAATTCCGATTTTGCTTTGGATGCTTGCTGGGCTTTTGATTTTTGGTGCTCTATATCTCTTATTGCATTTTTGATTTTTTTATCTTGATTTTTTATGAGCTCATTTAATGCCACCTTGTTTGTTATATCTAGTCTTATCGCCATGTAGGCTTTAATATCTCCTTTTTTATCAAAAATGGGCTCTACAGTAGTATCCGCCCAATAATAACCCCCGTCTTTTTTGAGGTTTTTTATATCACCTCTCCAAATTTTTCCGCTTTTTATAGTTTTCCACATGTCTTCAAAGAGAGATTTTGGCATATCAGGGTGTCTTATGATGCTATGGGGTTTGCCTAGAAGCTCATCTTTTTTATACCCTGATATCTTGCAGTATGCTTCACTTACACTAGTTGCAACTCCTTCCAAATCAGATGTTGAAGTATTTATATTTTTATCTATGATTTCTAGGAGTTTTGTTTTTTCCTCTTCGAGATTCCTATCGACATAGAGTAATTTTATAAGAGAAAATATCAATATCAATAGTAAAACAACAGATATGATTTTTTCATATTTCATCTTTTGCTTTATATCGTGACGCTGGGCATATAAGATTTTTTCTATATCTAGATAGTAACTATCTAGTA
>JALVAU010000266.1 GCA_027011025.1 Campylobacteraceae bacterium
GTTGATACCGTTTTACTTTATACCCATTTTGAATATAATTGCTTTTAATCTGCCTCTATACTACTTTTTTCATAAGATGCTAGTTTATGATATCAGCTCAAATATGACAACAAGAGAAGAGAATGAAAAGATAAAATACTTCAATAAAAATTCTTTGAGAGCTAAGACGCTATTTTTGTATCTTATATCACTTATACCGTTTACTATATTTTTTACTGCAGTATTTTATGTGATATATCTAGGGAATACCTATTTTATAGAAGTTAGAAAATTAAGGAAGGAGTGATAAATGAAAAGTGTTTTGGATTTTTTTAGAGAGTTGAGTGAGATTCCAAGATGTAGTTTTGATGCGCAAAAACTGCAAGAGTATTTAGTCAAATATGCAAAAGAGAAAAATTTTGAAGTTCAAATTGATGAAGCAAAAAATGTGCTTTGTAAAAAAGGAGAGCCAAAAGTTTGCCTGCAATCGCACTACGATATGGTCTGTTTAGGAGATGCCCCACAGGTTGAATTGATAAAAAATGGCAACCTACTCAAAGCCAAAAACTCTACTCTAGGAGCAGACAATGGCATGGGCGTAGCTATAATGCTCTATTGTATGCAAAAATATGATGATTTAGAGTGTCTGTTTACTGCCGATGAAGAGGTAGGTCTCATAGGTGCTTCAAATCTTAATCTAGAAATTACAGCACCAAATATCTTAAATATTGATGGCGAAGATGAAAATGAGATATATATAGGTTGTGCAGGCGGAAGTGATGTTGTGAGTGAAAAAGAGATAGAATTTGTATCCTTAGATGAAAATGATATAGTTTATCAAGCCCAAATTTATGGTTTACTTGGAGGACATAGTGGTGTTGATATAGATAAAAACACTCCTTCATCTATAAAGATTCTCTCTAGATTTTTGGTTAAAAATGATTGTGAGTTGATAGATATCAATGCAGGTGAGAGAAGAAACTCTATCGCCAAAAATGGAGTTGCTACTTTTACATGTAGAGATAAGTTAAAAGATGATGAGCATATAAAAGTAGAGCAAATTGAAAATAAAGATTATAAAAAGATCAAAAATTCTAGACAACTATTAAAAACCTTGGATGCTTTTCCTCAGGGCGTTAGAGCATGGAATAAGAAATTAGGTGTTCCAGAAGATAGTGCAAATTTAGGTATAGTAGAGATTAAAAACAGTACATTTAGGATTGTTATTTCACTTCGGACTATGAGTGATAAGGCTATGGATGATCTTGAGGCACAAACAAAATCATTTTTTGATATCGCAGGTTTTACTACTACTTTTCCTTCAAGACACGATGCTTGGACACCTCATATAGGAGAGTTTGCCAAAAAAGTCAAGGATATTTTTTCAAAATACATACCAAGCGTAGAGTTCAAAGCTATACACGCAGGACTTGAGTGTGGTGTATTGATCTCCAAACAAAAAGAGCCAAAAGATGCCGTATCGATAGGACCAAATATCAGGTTTCCTCACTCTCTAAGGGAGGAGTGCGACTTAGACTCTGTAGAGAGGATAAAAGATATAGTTGAAGAGATTGTCTCTACATAGAAACTTTTGCTACCGCAAACCGCTATTCGCTAGTTTTCAAAGAAACTTTTGCTACCGCAAACCGCTATTCGCTAGTTTTGTTGTCCTTAAGCGTAGCGCAGAACGAATCAAAAAGCAGGTGGCACACTTTAGTGTGCTCAGCGCGACCGTTGTTCGGGCCCGCGAAGCGGGGACGAACAACGACTGAATACACCAATAAAGTGCCACAGGTACTTTATTGGTGTGCTATGTTTTGTTGTGCTTTTTCTCATTTTCAGATAAATCTTTTTCAACATATGGTGTTATTATACCAATCGCTTCTTCAAGTTCATAATCTGAGAATGCTCTAAATTCAGAAGCTCCATTAAATCCAGATAAATTTGTTTTTTCTCCTAACCTTAAAATTTTTGTTTCCAAATCCGAAGCTTTACAAGATACCTTAGAAATAATTACTATATCAACATCAATATTTGCTTCATTCGCAACAAAATAAATTCTCTCTTCTCCTAATCTTGCAGAAGTTTTTCCAACCTTATAAATATTTTTGTCATTCCATTTTCCTAAATTAATAGCTTTCCAAATATAAATTACATCATTATCTGTTTTAGCTTTATCCA
>JALVAU010000267.1 GCA_027011025.1 Campylobacteraceae bacterium
ATATAACTGCTGTTGACTACTCTACATGTAGAGATACAAAACCTAAAAGATTTGCCATAATATATATACTAAAAGATAAAAATTTTGACAATACTATCATACTAAAATCATATCTAAATGAAGACGAAATCATAGAGTCCTTAACCGATCTATACAAATCAGCAAACTGGAGCGAAAGAGAGGTTTGGGATCAGTATGGTTTAAAATTTAAAAACCACCCAAACCTAAAGAGAATTCTAAATCATAAAGAGTTTATAGGACACCCTTTAAGAAAAGATTATCCTATAAGAAAAAATCAACTCTGCACTAAAACAGATGATTTGATGGATGAGATGACTCCAAAACTAAAGGCTAAAGGTTATGATACACACGAAGATTTGATGTTTCTAAACCTTGGACCTGCCCATCCTGCAAGTCATGGAACAATTAGAACTTTTGTAGCGCTTGAGGGTGAAAATATCATAAGTGCAGTGAGTGAGATAGGCTACCTTCACAGAGGCTTTGAAAAATCTTGTGAAAACCATACTTACAACCAAATAATACCATATACAGATAGATTAAACTACTGTTCTGCTATACTCAATAACATAGCTTTTGCCCACACGGTAGAGGGTATGCTTGGAGTTGAGCTTCCAGAAAGAGGTCAATTCATAAGAGTCATAATCGGAGAGTTATCAAGGGTGATTGATCATCTTGTTTGTCTGGCTGCAAATTTAGTCGATATGGGAGCATTGACAAACTATTGGTATCTGTACAACCCTAGAGAGAGTGCATACCATCTTCTCTCAAAACTGACTGGAGCTAGACTCACAAACTCATATATGAGAATTGGTGGAATGACTCATGATCTATATGAGGGTTTTGGGGAGGATCTTAGAGTATGCCTAAAAGAGGTAGAAAAAGGGATGGATGACTCTTTGAGTCTAATAGCACACAATAGAATCTTTCAAGACAGAGCACAAAATATCGGTGTAGTACCAGCCCAAGAGGCGATAAACAGAGGATGGAGTGGACCAAACCTAAGAGCAAGCGGTGTTAATTATGATCTAAGAAAACAGAAGCCGTACTATTTTTATGATACATTTGATTTTGATGTTGCACTTGGTAGTGTCGGTGATGTATATGATAGAATGATGGTAAGGTTTGAAGAGATAAGACAGAGCATTAAAATTATAAATCAAGCTATGAAGAGACTGCCAGATGGAGAGATAAGCGTAGCAAACCATGCTATAACATTTCCAAAAAAAGAGAAAGTCTATACAACCATAGAGGGAACTATGAATCAATTTAAGTTAGTGATGGATGGTGTACAAGTTCCTTCGCAAGAGTATTATGACTCTATCGAAGCAGCAAATGGAGAGTTGGGTTTCTATATCATCAGCGATGGTAGTGGCACACCTTATAAGGTAAAAGTAAGACCTCCTTGCTTCTATGCTATGAGTTCGCTTGCAGATATGATTGAGGGTGAAATGGTAGCAGATGCTGTATTGGATTTGGGTAGTTTAAATATAATAGCGGGAGAATTAGATAGATGAGTTGGCAATTTAGCGAAGAAAATGAGAAAAAATTTCAAGAATTACTAAAAAGATATCCCAAAAAAGATTCTCTTACACTTCCGTCTTTATGGATGATACAGTATCAAGATGGTTGGATTTGCGAAGATGCTATGAAATATTTGGCAAAAAAACTAGATATGTCGCCTATGGATATCTACTCTATCGCCTCCTTCTACTCCATGTTTCATCTTAAACCCATCGGAAAGTATAATATCCAAATATGCAAAACTCTCTCATGCCAACTTAGAGGAAGCCGAAACATCAAAAAACATATAGAAAACAGACTTGGCATAAAAGCCGGAGAGACCACAGAAGATATGAAGTTTACCATAACAGAAGTGGAGTGCCTAGGCTCTTGTGGCACTGCACCTTGCGTGTGCGTAAATGATGATTATATCCAAAACAGCACTCCTGAAATGATAGATGAGATAATAGGTAAGCTAAAATGATAAAAAAAATTGAGAGTAAAAATTTTGATATAAAAGACTCACATATACTAGAGGTTGCTAGAAAAAATGGCAGATACTCATCTTTGAAAAAACTCTTCTCTATGAGTAGTGAAGATGTTCTTGAGGCAGTTGACAAAAGCGGATTAAGAG
>JALVAU010000268.1 GCA_027011025.1 Campylobacteraceae bacterium
TAGGGCATCTATACTGTCGTATATCAATGGTTCCGGTTTTGAGAGTATAGAGACTTCTATTTTGATATGTCCAAACTCCTCTTTGCTTAAGGGTTTAAAACGAGGGTCATTTAGTGCTGCACTCCTTGCATTGTAGATTATATCTTCATATAGTTTTCTGTGCGCAACCAAAGAGCCTATGCAACCTCGTAGATTGTCATTTAGACTCAAAGTGACAAAAACTGCCCCTTCTTCCTCTAACCAAGGATTTTCATCAAGCATATTTTGCAAACTAACATCTTGAGAAATCCCAATAGC
Organism: Campylobacteraceae bacterium; assembly: GCA_027011025.1. Classification (GTDB taxonomy): domain Bacteria; phylum Campylobacterota; class Campylobacteria; order Campylobacterales; family Sulfurospirillaceae; genus JAADIZ01. The sequence goes on from JALVAU010000268.1 coordinate 298, forward strand.
CTCACCAATCGCCGCTCTTGCTAAAGTCAAAAGTACACTCTTCATAAAATCCTCCTTGTTTCACCTATTTTACCAAATTATTGCTATAATTCTAAGATGAGTTATAAGATTTTGATCCATACTGCATTTTTTGCTGAAGCCAAGGCTGTTGCGGAGTATTTTAGATTGCAGTGTTTGCAGACAAAGCCATATAAAATCTATGCAAAAGATGAGATAGTTTTGGTTGTTAGCGGTATGGGAGAAGAGTGCCGTTTGGTGCTTGAGGATATTTTTGGAAAGTATAAGTTTAAAAGAGCGATAAATCTAGGTGTAGCAGGTTGCAAGGATAGAGATATAGAGATAGGATCTCTTTTTTGCACAACTCATGATCTAGGTTTTATAGAGATGCAGAGTCTAAGCTCATCTGCCAAACCAATCGATGATCCAAGACTTCTAAAAAGCACATTGGTAGATATGGAGTCATCTGTTTTTACACAAATTTCTCAAAAATTTCTCAAAAAAGAGGAGATTTTTATACTCAAAGTTGTCTCAGATCACTTAGAGACAAAAATACCAAAGAAAGAGTTTATATGGAAGATTATGAAAAAAAATTTGAAAAACATATCAAGAGTAGTAACTATGGAAAACTAGATAAAGATATCCAAAAATTCTTAAGAAAAAAGGCTTATCTCTTTAAATTTTCTTTTCAAGAGGTGAAACAGCTAGTTGATATAAGCATAGATTTTAGTATGTGGAATGAAAAAAATATAGATAAAGTATGGAGAGACAAAAATAGCAAAAAAGAGACTTTCGGACATATAAAAAAAGTTTGGGAAGAGTTGAAAAACAGACCAAAAAGCTATAAAGGTTTTTTAAAAGAGGCACCCTATGACTACTCAAGAAAGATAAGTTTTATAGACTCAAGCAAAGAGGAGCTGGGTCTTGGGCGATGTCCTGTCGCATCAGAGAAGACAAGATGTTGCAATCTCTATACACTTGATGCTGTTGAGAGTTGTGGGTTTGACTGTTCGTACTGCTCTATACAATCTTTTTATAATGAAAATAAAATCGGATTTGATAAAAACTTTGCAAAAAAGCTCGAAAACCTAAAGCTCGATCCTAGTAAATACTACCATATAGGTACAGGGCAAAGCTCAGACTCTCTACTTTGGGGAAACAAAGAGGGAATCATGGATGCTCTTTTTGAATTTGCGAGAAAAAATCCAAATGTAATCTTGGAGTTAAAAAGCAAATCAAAAAATATAAAATATCTCTTAGAAAACGATGTCCCCAAAAATATCCTCTGTACTTGGTCTCTAAATCCCACTACTATCATCGAAAATGAGGAGCATTTAAGTGCTTCACTTGATGATAGGATCAAATCCGCAAGAGCTTTGGCGAATAGGGGTGTATTGGTTGGTTTTCACTTCCATCCAATTGTTGTTTATGAAAACTATCTTGATGAGTATAAAGAGGTTGTGGATAGATTGGTAGAGACTTTTAAGCCAGATGAGGTGGTTTTGGTCTCTATGGGAACTCTTACCTTTATAAAGCCGGTGATTAAAAAACTGAGACAAAGAGATTTTAAGAGTAAAATTTTGCAAATGCCTTTGGTTGATGCTAGTGGAAAATACTCCTATCCCCTTGAGTTAAAAAAGGAGATGTTCAAAGGGGTATATGAGTTTTTCAGAGCATGGCATGACAAAGTATATTTTTATCTATGTATGGAAGAGCAGAGCTTGTGGAAAGATGTATTTGGATATGAGTATAACTCAAATGAAGAGTTTGAGGATTTTATGCTAAAGAGTTATATGGATAAAATCAAAAATGCCCTTTAGCTAAATTTCGCTAAAATGTATCAAAAATATATTTTAAAC
>JALVAU010000269.1 GCA_027011025.1 Campylobacteraceae bacterium
AACAAAATTAAGTTTAAATATTATTTGTTTTTCTTAAAAAACTAGAAAAGATTAAAGAAAGATAAAGTATAATAACCAAAATTTATACATTTGGAGAAAATATGAAACAAATCTTAATGGGAAATGAGGCTATTGCATTGGGCCTAGTACATGCCAATGTGGATATGGTTTCAGGATATCCCGGAACCCCTTCGAGTGAAATTTTGGGAAATTTTGAAAAATTTTCAAAGAAATTTGACTGTGAAACTTATGCACAATGGGCAACAAATGAAAAAGTCGGCTTTGAAGTAGCGTATGCCGGAGCAATTGCAGGCAAAAGGACTTGTACTACTCTTAAACAAGTAGGATTAAATGTAGCAAGTGATGCCTTGATGAGTGCTTCATATATAGGTCATTTGGGTGCTATGCTTTTAGTAAGCGCCGATGATCCTGGTTTCCACTCTTCTCAAACCGAACAAGACAGTAGAAGTTTTGCAAAATTTGCCAAAATACCTGTATTTGACCCTGCAACTCCGCAAGAGGCTTACGACATGGTCAAAATTGCACTTGATTTATCGCAAAAATTTGAAATTCCCGTGATGCTTCGTCCTGTCATGAGAGTTTCACATGCTAGAGAGATTTGTGAAGTTGATGATGAAGTAAACTTCAAACCAAACAGAGGTGAATTCAAAAGAGATATAGGCAGATGGGCAGCAGTTCCTCCAAGAGGAAGATTTGCCCAAGGGCTAGAGCAGTTAAAAAGAGTAGACACCATAGCTCAGTATAACTGGGAAAATTTTATAGAGCCTAGAGTAAAAGAGTTAAAAGAAAGCCAAACACTCTGTTTGACAAGTGGAACAGGTGACGGTTATGTAAAAGAGGCTGCAGAAGAGTTAGGGCTTGAAGCTGATATTTTAAAGCTTGATATGCCTTATCCGTTGCCAAAAGAGAAGCTTGAAAAACTATTTGATAATTATAAAACTGTTATAGTGTTTGAAGAGACTTATCCTTGCATAGAAGAGCAGTTAAGCTCTCCAAAACTACATGGAAAACTTACAAACGATGTCCACAAGATAGACGAATTTTCAAAAGACAAAGTTATACGAGCCTTTAACAATGTAGGACTTACAGACAAACATAGTCCATATCAAAATAAAAAGTTTGAAGATGAGCTCCCTGTCCGCCCTCCAAATCTCTGCCCTGGATGTCCTCACAGAGATGTTTACTACTCTATCATGAAAGTATTTAAAAAGAAAAAATCGATCTATCCTTCAGACATAGGATGCTATACTCTTGCCCTTAATCAAGGTGCGATAGATACTGTTTTATGCATGGGTGCAAGTGTTGCGATGGCAAGTGGATTTTCCATAGCAGACAAAAGCAAAACCGTCATAGCAAGTATCGGTGACAGCACCTTTACTCACTCGGGAGTCGCCCCCCTTATAAATGCAGTCTATCAAAAGCATAGATTTATACTTGTGATTATGGATAACTCAGTTACAGCCATGACAGGTCGCCAAAAAACTCCTGAGAGGGTAAATCCGGGAGTAATAGATCTCAAACATATAGTTGAGGGTTGTGGTGCGGTATGTATGGAGCATATTTACACTCCTGACATAGATGAAAGTGTATCTTTCATGAAAGAGGTAAAGAAAAAATTTGAAGATATGGATGGTCCTTTGGTAGTGATTATGCGAGAGTTTTGTGTACTTGACAAAGAGAGAGCTCCTACTATGCTTCCAGGCATCTACGCTACAGTCGATCCTGACAAGTGCGTAGCCTGCGATATATGCACCACCCAATACAAATGCCCACCGATGCACTACAACGAAGATCACAAAATAGAGATAGATCCATTTTTATGTATAGGCTGTGATGCATGTATAGATGATTTATGTCCAACAGATGCATTTATAGAAAGGAAGTTAAAATGAAATATCAGGTTGTAATTGCGGGTATTGGCGGTCAAGGGGCTGTATTTTTGGTAAAAGTTTTAAGTATCGCTGCAGGATTAAAAGATCAAAAATGTTTAGGCACAGAAAATCACGGCATGAGTCAAAGAGGTGGTTCAGTCTCTTGTTATGTCAAAGTTGGAGATTTTTACTCTCCTGCTATAGATGAAGGACAAGCAGATTTACTTATAGCGCTCGAGGGAAATGAGGGCTTGAGAAACATACAGTATCTAAAAAAAGATGGTGGAACTATTATCGTAAATGCTGATGAAAAATTTCCAGATATAGAGTATGAAACGATCAAGATTGACGCTTTTGAAAAAGCAACAAATGGTGAGATACCTATACAGGCACTAAATGTCTATATGCTTGGTGTTGCTTTGGCAAAAGATCCAAACTTTCCTTTTAACCTAGGAGATATAGAAGAAGCCATAAGAATTATGAATGCCAAAATGGCAGACAAAAATATAGCCGTACTTCACAAAGCTATAGAAGATAGTAGGAGTGTATAGATGATATGGTCAAAAGACGAGACACTTAGCAGAGATGAACTGGAAAAACTACAGACAAAAAGACTAAAAGAGACAGTAGCTAGAGTTTATGGGGCTGTTCCTTTTTACAAAAAGAGATTTGAAGAGTTAGGATTGGTGCCCCAGGATATAAAATCTATCCATGATATCTCAAAACTACCTTTTACAAAAAAGCAGGACTTAAGAGATAACTACCCTTTTGGACTCTTTGCAGTAGAACAAGATGCAGTTGTGAGAATTCACAGTTCTAGCGGAACTACAGGAAAACCTACTGTTGTAGGATACACAAAAAGTGATATGGATGTCTGGAATGAAGTGATGGCAAGATGCTACACTATGAGTGGAGTAAACTCAGAAGACACAGTACACAATGCCTACGGATACGGACTTTTCACAGGAGGTCTAGGACTCCATGACGGTGCCCAAACAGTTGGTGCTGCAGTAGTTCCAAGCTCTGGTGGTTTTACTTCAAGACAACTGCTTTTGATGAAAGACTTTGGCTCAACTGTACTCGCTTCTACTCCATCATTTGCTTTGCATCTTGCCGAAGTTGCACTAAAAGAGGGATATGACCTCAAAAAAGATTTTAAACTAAAATGCGGTATCTTTGGAGCAGAACCGACAAGTGAGGGCTTAAAAGAAGAAGTTGCTAAAGTTTGGGATATAGAGTACTATGAGATATACGGCATGAGTGAAATCATAGGACCAGGGGTATCAAACAGCTGTAATCAGCACGACGGATTACATATATTTGAAGACCACTTCTATCCTGAAATCATAGATTCAAAGACCGGTGAAGTTTTACCTTATGGAGAAAAAGGTGAGTTGGTTATCACCTCTTTGACAAAACAGGCATTTCCAATCATCAGGTATAGAACAGGTGATATCACAAGTTTGGATCAGGCACCTTGCAGATGTGGACGAACACATGTAAGGATGAAAAGCGTGATGGGAAGAGCGGATGATATGCTTATCGTAAATGGGGTTAATGTATTTCCATCTCAAGTCGAACATGTCTTGGCAAATGTCGAAGAGATAACGCTAAATTATCAAATTATAGCAGATAAAAAAGGCTACCTTGACAGCTTGGAAATCATGGTAGAAGTAAATGACCAAATGCCAATGGATAGCATAGGAGCACTAGAAAACCTCAAAAAGAAAATCCAAAGTGAACTTTTAAATAACCTATATATAAATGCAAAAATCAAACTCGTAGAACCAAGAAGCATAGAGAGAAGCATGGGCAAAGCAGTACGAGTTATAGACAAAAGGAAATAAAATGAAATATAAAATTCAACAGTTATCAGTTTTTTTAGAAAACAGAACAGGAGAGTTGGCAGATTTTACAAAGGTGTTATCTGAAAATGGGGTATCTATCAAGTCTATAATTTTAGCAGACTCTAGCGATTTTGGGCTGGTTCGCTCTATCGTTGACAATCCTCAAAAAGCAAAAGCCGTACTCGAAGATGCAGGTTTTAGTGTAAGATTTAGTGAGGTTTTTGGTGTCAAGATAGAGGATTATGTAGGAAGTTTTGACAAAGTCATAGAGACACTTGCAAAAGAGAATATAAACATATACTACACTTACAGTTTTTATGAGTCACAAACTGGTATATTTATATTTAGCGTAGATAACATAAGCAAAGCAGTTGATTCACTTCAAAACAATAGTGTCCAAATCGTAGAAGCCAAACACTTCTATATGTAGAGACAGTTATGACATACAGTAAAAATGAGAGTCTGAGCAAGGATGAGCTAAAAGACTTACAACTTCAGAGGCTAAAAGAGACGCTCGAGCGAGTATATAATCTTGTGCCGTTTTATAAAGAGAAGTTTAATGCTCTAGGCATAAAACCTTCAGACATAAAGAGTTTGGAAGATATATCAAAATTACCTTTTACTAAAAAGCAGGACTTAAGAGACAACTACCCTTATGGACTTTTTGCAGTCGATATGGATCAAGTTGTAAGGATTCACAGCTCTAGTGGAACTACCGGAAAGCCAACGGTCGTAGGATATACTGAACATGATATGGATGTCTGGAGTGAAGTGATGGCTAGAGTCTTTACGATGGGTGGGCTTACAAGCAGAGATATACTTCAAAACTCAACAGGATACGGACTCTTCACGGGTGGTCTTGGCTTTCACACGGCGGCTGAGCGCATGAAGATGGCAGTCATACCAAGCTCAACTGGTTTTACTTCGAGACAACTTTTGTTATTAAAAGATTTTAAGGCAACTGCGATAACAGGAACTCCATCTTTTGCACTGCATATGGCAGAAAAGGCAAAGGCTGAGGGATATGATATAAAAAAAGATTTTAACCTCAAAGTAGGATTTTTTGGAGCTGAACCCGCTAGCGAAGGACTTAAAAACGAGATAGCAAAAGTATGGGGGATAGAGTATGTAGAGGTTTACGGACTATCTGAAATCATAGGTCCAGGAGTCGCATCTAGTTGCAGGCATTCTCATCTGCTACATATAAACGAAGATCACTTCTTCCCTGAAATCATAGACCCAAAAACTCTAAAAGTGCTCCCAGAGGGACAAAGAGGTGAGTTAGTAGTAACATCTCTAACAAAACAGGCGCTTCCTATCATCAGATATAGGACTGGGGATATAACAAGTTTGACTAGAATCCCTTGCAAATGCGGCAGAACACTAGCTCGCATAGAGAGTATCGTTGGTAGAGCCGATGATATGCTAGTGATAAACGGAGTAAATGTATTTCCATCTCAAATCGAACATGTTCTCTCTTTGATAGAGGGAATAACGCTCAATTATCAGATAATAGCACACAAGAAGGGCTACCTCGATAAACTCCAGATAGATATAGAACTAAATGAAGATATAATGAGTGAAAATGTGAGTGAATTGGAAAATCTTCAAAGACACATACAACACGAAATGCTAAATAATCTCTATATAAATGTAGATGTCAAACTCGTCGCTCCAAAATCAATCATAAGAAGTGAAGGAAAAGCGATAAGAGTGATAGATAAAAGAAAGGAATGATATGGAGTATAGATATATAGGAAGAAGTGGACTAAGAGTCACACCTATTTGCTTGGGAACTATGACTTTTGGAAGTTTTTGCGATAAAAAAGAGTCTTTTAGGATTATGGATAAAGCATATGAGCGAGGTATAAACTTTTTTGATACTGCTGAGCTATATCCTGTGCCTCCGTCAGCTCATTATGCGGGCTTAACCGAGGAGATAGTTGGAGAGTGGCTTCAAAGCAAACCAAGAGACTCTATCATCATCGCCTCGAAAGTGGCAGGTGCGGCAAATGGGTGGTTTGTTCCACCTATCAGACACGGGCTTACTGCGATAGACAGATTTCATATCACAAAGGCGCTTGATGGTACACTAAAAAGACTAAAAACTGACTATATAGACCTTTATCAAGTGCATTGGCCTGATATGAGTGTGCCTATAGAAGAGTCTTTATATGTTTTAGATGAGCTTGTAAAAGCCGGCAAAATTCGATATATCGGCACTTCAAACGACAGTGCTTATGGCCTGACAAAAGCAAATGAAGTCTCAAAATTTAAAGATCTAGCAAGATTTCAGTCAATCCAAAACAACTTTTCCATGTTAAATCGAAGATTTTTGGATGAGTTGGCAACCGTTTGTCAAAAAGAGAGTATATCTCTTCTGCCCTACTCTCCTTTGGCCGGTGGTGTATTGAGCGGAAAATACAATCAAAAAATTCTGCCTCCAAAAGCAAGATTTACACAATACCTAAATGATCCAAATCCTAGAATGCAGACTCAAGCCAAAAGATTTGTCAATGCCAAAACTCTAAACTCTACAGAAAAATACCTAGAAATCGCAGATGAATATGGTGTAAATCTAACTACTTTAGCTACTGCTTGGAGCAAACAATTTGATTTTATAGCTTCAACTATCATAGGAGCAAGCAGGGCAGAGCAACTTGATGTCATATTTGATGCATTGGATTATGATATAAGTGATGAGTTAAACCAAAAACTAGACCAAGTGCATCAGGAGATTTTATATCCCATGGGATAAGGAGAAAAGATGAATTGGTATATAGCCGTTTTAAAAAAATATGCTGTTTTTAGCGGAAGAGCTACTAGGAGCGAGTATGGATATTTTATACTTATCAATACAATCATAACTCTTATACTGATTGTCATTGGAAACCGTATCGGAAATAATCTTTTGGATACTGTTTACTCTCTTGGTGTATTTGTACCAACTTTGGCAGTAACAGCAAGAAGATTGCATGACATAGGCAAAAGCGGTTGGTGGCAACTGCTACTCTTTATACCAATCATAGGTATCATTACTTTGATAATTTTTTTAATCAAAGATAGTATGCCGTTTGATAATTTATATGGCCCAAACCCAAAAGAGTTATTGGATTCTAAAGCACCTAACTAGAAGTAATACCAATTAATAGCACAAAGATAACGGTGCGAGTACAAGGCAGATTTGTGCAGGACTACCCATAGGTAATTTAAACAAATCTAACGAAGTAATCGTGCCGTTATCTTTTTGCCCGCAGGGAAACTAGGAAAGGTCACATCTATGTCGTTAAAAACTCTTGAGGTACAATAAGTACATCTACTAGTTTTTGCCTCATATATGCAACCTTTCCTAGTTTCTATTAATTGGTGTTACTTCTGGTTAGGTACTTATCCTCCAGTTTGAAAGTTCAAACAGATCTTCACTTGCCGACACTTTTGTAAAACCTGAACTTGTCAGATAAGCAAGTCTGCCTTGAGTAAGACAGACTACAAATCTCTCTTCAAATACTGCATAATTCTGACCTCTGAGGTAGGAAAATAGATCTTTAAAGGAGTTTGGTACTTCGTATTTTTCACTTGTTATATCAAATGAAATTACATCCTTCAAAACTTCTATAAAATTCTCATTTTTTGCCACCCAAGCAGGAATATTCCAGCTTTGCTCGGGATAGTTATAGTTTCCAAAAAGCTCGGAAGTTCTCAATCTTACTCTATTTTTACTACTCAAAAAACACCTTTTAAAGAAAATTTTTGTATTATTAGACTTTTTGTAAGACTTGTATCATCGCTAAGGCTTCACACGACGGGTACCCCCCCAAATCAAAGATTTTGACCCATCGGTTGCAGAATCGCTCAAATACAATTCTTACAAAAAGTCTAATTATATCTATTTTATATTAAAAGGCATACACCCAAAATGAAATTTTTAGGTTTTTTTCTTATCATCATATCAGCCATCTCTTTTGGATTAATGCCTATCTTTGCTACAT
>JALVAU010000270.1 GCA_027011025.1 Campylobacteraceae bacterium
ATTCAGTAGTAAGAATCAAAAAAACAATAGAGATTAAAAATGCAAAACACAATAAAAATATCTTAAACACTCTTTTGTTTCTTAATTTTTTACACCTATTTTCCAACTCCTCAAAAGTTCCCTTAGTCACGAATAGCTCCGATTTCAAGTGCACTCATTTGCAAAAGACAAGGGTTTATTTTGTTGTGTCTTTTAATACCCTCTTTTTTACTGTATTCTAAAAGACTCAGAAGTGAATACATAAACTTTTTTACCATTCTAAAATTTCCCTGAGTATATTTCGTGATTTTTTTTGTATAATTTTTAGATATCATCTGTGCGATTTCGCCCTGATTATTTTGCAACATTCTGTTTTGGATATATCTATAGACTTCACTAAAGTGAAGACCTCCATACTCTACAACCACTTTTGTTCTTGATTTAAAGTGCTTCTTTTCAAGTATAGCACTGCCCTCCTCTTTATGCATAGAGAGAACAAACTGAAATATTCTACTATCACTAAGTATTCTTATAAGCTCAAATTGTTCTTCATTTAGCAACTGTGCTTCATCTACAAAAATTGTATTGTTAGTTTCTCTGTAGAGGTCAAATAGCATCTCTTTGAGTCCGTTAAAATTTATATTTTTATTGAACTCTAAACCTTTGGCTTCAAACAGAAGCTTTAGCAAATCTCTTTTATCAAAAAAAGGATTGTCTATAAAGATACTCAATGACTCTTTTTCCAGATCTGAACTGATAAGCTTTAGGATATAACTCTTCCCAACTCCTGGGTCTCCTATTAAAAAGATAAGGGGTGCATTTCGCTCTTTGATAGCACCTTCTATCTTGTGTCTTGCTATCTCAGCGCTCGTACTATCAAAGTAATAGTTTGTATCTATCACATCTTTAAATAACTCTTTTGCAGCTTTGAAATCTCTCATTATCTCCCTTTTTTAGAGATACTCAAATCAAAATCACCTAAATTTGGCTTTTTATCTATATCAACAATATGGGGAATAAGGACTATTATCAACTCGCTGCTTGTCACTGTTTTTGTATCACTTCCAAAGACTTTGCCTATGAAAGGAATTGAAGATAAAACCGGAATACCATTATTTGTAATATTATTAGTTGTATTGATAAGTCCTCCTATCAATACTCTGTTTCCATCCTTTACTTTAACCACAGAAGAGAGTTGTTTTATACTTATATCCGGAGCAAGATATGGGACACCCTGAGCATCAACATGCTCTTTTGATATCTCACTAACTATAGGATTAATTTTGAGCATTATGTAGTTATCACTTGTCACTTGAGGAGTGATATCTAGTGTAACTCCTACAAAAGTTGAATCAGTCGTATAGCTTGGTGTTGTCGTTGTTGTTCCATTTGATACAGAAGTTGTTCCTCCCTCATCATACCTATAGTTAACTTCTGTTCCTACATTTATCACTGCCGGCTGATTGTTTAAAGTCATCACTTTTGGATTTGATACTACCTTTACATCTCCTTGTGTTTTTAAGAATTTTATCAATCCCTCTATAGAAAAATCATAGCCAATCATATAATTTGGCATTCTAAAACTATCTATCAAAACACCACTGGTTCTCTGCCTGTTTGCATCACTACTTCCACTTATGGATAGCTGAAACTTACTCCAATCTATGCCGGTTGTTTTACTATTGTCATATTTTACCTCTATGAGTTTTGCCTCTATAAGTATCTCTTTGTGCAATCTTTTCATCATATCTTTTATATATTTTTCTACAGCATCTAGCTGTTTTTTATTTCCACTTACTGTAACCATCCCTGCATCTTGATTTATAAGCGCTTTTGCTTTAGCTTCATTGTTATCTCTATTTCTATCTAAGATACTGTTTATTTCGGACTCTATCTTTAGCCAAAATTTAAAGTCTGATGTAAAATCCATAGTGGTAGAAGAATCTTCTCCACCATTGCCTCCGGATGAGCCTGTTTTGATGGTTTTATTTGTTTTGCTTGTCCTCTTTATAAAACTTACATAATCCAAAAAATATGTCTTTGTTCTTATGTATGATATTTTTAGTATTTTTGACTTTGCATCTAGTGTGTAAAATAGATTTCTATCGCTCAACAACAGATTTAAAAGCTCTTTTAGAGAAAAATCTTTGATATTTATATAGTCTAGTC
>JALVAU010000271.1 GCA_027011025.1 Campylobacteraceae bacterium
GAAGAAAACATGCATGCAAAATTAAGCGTTATAAACCATATGGATGGAGCAGAATTTAGGATGGATTTCAATGAAACAAAATAATATAACTATCTTATATGTTGAAGATGAGCCAAATGCAAGAAAATTACTTTCTGGATTTATAAAGCGTTTTTGTAAAAATCTTTATATAGCTCAAAATGGAGAAGAGGGGCTAGAAATATATAAAAAACATGCTATAGATATCGTTATTTCAGATATAAAAATGCCTAAGCTAAATGGCATAGATATGGCAGAAGCTATAAAAAAGATAGACAAAAATCAACTTGTCATTTTTACTACTGCCCATATAGACAGTGAGTATCTCTTCAAGGCAATAGAGCTTCAAGTAGATGGATATGTTTCTAAGCCTGTAGATCTAGACAAATTAAAACTACAAATAGAAAAGTGTTTAGTTGAAATCAATGCAAAAAACATACAAAAAAAGTTAAAAGAGAGTGAAGAAAGAGCTAGAACCATACTTGAAACTTCTCAGCTAGGTATAGTTATCTACAAAGAGAAGATACTATATGCAAATGATGTTTTTCTCAAAATGATAGGCTACACAAGAGAGGAAATTTGCAATCTAGCCCCTTGGGATTTAGCAACAAAAGAGGAGAGAGAATCTTCCTATAAAATTGCCAAAAGAAGATTGAAAGGAGAAAGATTTCCTCTTATATATAACGATATAGTTTTAATTTGCAAAGATGGCAGTCCGATAACTTGCAGAGTCAACACACAAACAATTCAATATGAAGGCGGATATGCGGGGTTGGCTACCGTTACAGATATAACAGATATTTTATATGTACAAGAACGCTTAAAACAACTAGCGCAGGCGATGGAGCAAATGGATGAGATGGTAAGAATTACCAATAAAAATGGAGAAATTATATATGTAAACGAGGCCTTAACAAAACATTCTGGATACAGAAAAGGCGAATTGATAGGAAAAACAAATAGATTATTTAAATCAGGGAAGCACGATAGCACCTTTTATGAAAAAATGTATAACACCATACGAAATAAAAAACCATTCCGTGCCACATTTGTCAATACCAAAAAGGATGGAACCGACTATTATGAAGAGCAAACAATCACTCCAATCTTAGATGAAGATAATGATAAGATCAAATACTTTGTTTCTACAAGTAGAGACATTACAGAACAAGTGAAAATGCAAGAAAAACTAAATATGCTTGCGACCAAAGATACTCTTACTGGCATTAACAACAGATATAGCATAAACAAAGAAATAGACAATGAAATCAGAAGAGTGAAACGATATGGCGGATCATTTTATCTTATGATGATAGATATAGATTTCTTTAAAAAAGTCAATGATACTTATGGACACGATATGGGAGATTATGTTCTTAAGAAATTTAGCTCCATCGTATCTGACTCTATAAGAGACACAGATATTTTTGGCAGATGGGGAGGCGAAGAATTTATGCTTATTGCCCCAAATCAAGATATAAAAGGGGCTATGGTTTTAGCTGAAAAAATTCGTAAAAATGTAGAAAACTTTAAATTTAAAAAAGTAAAACACATCACTATAAGCATCGGAGTAACAGTATATAATGGCTCTGCAAACAAAGAAGAACTAATAAAAAAAGTAGATAACTCTTTATATAAAGCAAAAACCAATGGAAGAAATAGAACTATTTTTCAAAAAATCTAATATAGATATCTATACCATCTCCCCCAAAGATTCACTGAGTGTAGGGTGAGCAAAAACCATCTCTTTGAGATTATCTGTAGTTAGTTTTTGATTTACTGCTACTAGGATGATGTGGATGAGTTCTGTTGCTTCTTGCCCTATGATTACTCCGCCTAGTATGACTTTGCTCTCTTTTTCGCATAAGAGTTTTATGAAGCCTCCATCATCTCCCTTTATCTTCGCTTTTGAGCTTGATTTAAAAAACTGTTTTTTTATCTCATAGTCTATATTGGACTTTTTCAGAGTTTTTTCATTTAATCCTACACTTGCTACCTGCGGATTGCAAAATGTCACAAAAGGGATTACTTTTGAGGGCTGTTTTTGGGTGAAATTCAGTATGTTGTTAGCTACTGTTTTTGCTTCATCATAGGCAACATGAGCTAAAGCCGGTGTTGGGACT
>JALVAU010000272.1 GCA_027011025.1 Campylobacteraceae bacterium
GATAAAAGATGGGAATAAAACGATATGTATTGTTGTCAATCATATATATGTTGGCAGTTGGGCTTTATGTCTATAGTTTTAATGGAGATAATTATACTCTAAAAGTATATACTTTTTCTTTGACACTACCTGTTGCTGTGTGGATTATAGTGCCTGTTGTTCTACTATTTGTTGCATCAGTATCTCATCTTACATACTATAGTTTTAAAGATTTTTTCTATAGAAGGTCTCTAAAAAAAGATTTGGATACCTATATAAAAGTTGCAAAAAAGATTATTTTAGGAGAAGAGAGCAGCCTAAAATTTAAGACAGAGCTTTTTGAATTGCCAAGTTTTATCACTAGAACACTTAGTTATGTAAAAAAAGCAAATCTTGAGGGTTTAGCAGACGAAGAGCTCAAAGAGTGTTACCGTCTCGTTGATAATATCAGAGATGGTAAGTATGAAGATTTGAAGAAATTTAAGCTTTCTGAGACAAATGAACTTTTTATTATGAATGAAAAAAATAGACTTCTTAGCGAACCTAAATATGCTTATACTATACTAAAAAATTGTGAAAATTTAGATAGTGATTTATGCAAGGAAGCTTATAATAAACTCTTAGACATAGGAACATTTACTGAAATAAAAAAATATAATTTTCCTATAGATAAAAATATTTTTAGAAGAATGATGGAAAGATATCTGGATGAAGAAGATGAATTTGATATGGATATAGACTCTATAAAAGAGATGCTAGAGACATTTAATGCAACAAGTGAAGATTATCTAGAGCTTGCGCAGGAGATAAAAATCAAGCTGACACCAGATGAATTGATAGATCTTTTCAAGAAACTCTACAACGAGAAAGGGCATATAGCTGCAAATGCATACTTATACACTCTTCTTGAATTAGAGATGATAGATAAGGTTAGAGATATTTTGGAGAATTCTGAAGAAGAGGATTTTCTAAAATTCAAAACCCTGCTTTTTTTAAGAGATCATGGCAAGAATATAGATACAATTAAATATCTTAGAGAATGTTAGATTTTGATAAAGGTATCTATGTTTTAGCCCCACTTGCAGGTTATACAGATCTTCCATTTAGGTCTTTGGTGAAGAAATTTGGCGCTGATTTGACAATATCAGAGATGATTAGTGCCAATGCTCTTGTGTATAATTCTAAAAAGACTTATGAAATGCTGAAAAAATCCCCACTTGAGACTCCGTATATAGTGCAAATAGCAGGCTTTGAAACAGACTCAATCAGAAAAGCCGTAGAGATTTTAAACGGTATCGATGGGATAGATGGAATTGATCTAAATTGTGGTTGTCCTGTGCCAAAGGTAGTTGCACAATGTGCCGGTTCTGCTCTGTTGCAGGATCTTTCTCAAGTCCAAAGAGTTATAGAGACTATAAAAAAATACTCCAAAAAAAGATACACAAGTGCAAAAATAAGACTAGGATTCAATGAAAAAATTCCAGATAAAATTGCAAAAGCATGTGAAAATGCCGGTGCTGATTTTATCAGTATCCACGGTCGCACAAGAGCCGGAAGATATAAGGCAAAAGTTGATTATGAGGCGATAGCTTGCGCAAAACAAGCAGTAAATATACCGGTTATTGCAAATGGCGATATAACAAGCATGGAAAAAGCAGATGAGGTAAAAAAGATAACAGGATGCAACTCTTTGATGATAGGCAGAGGTGCTATTGGAAATCCTTGGATATTTTATCAGTTAAAAAACAGTCTCAAAGAGGTAAGTAAAGAGAAGATATGTGAGATAGTGCTAGAGCATTATGATAATATGCTCGACTTCTACGGCGTTAAAGGGGCATTTATATTTAGAAAACATCTACATACCTACTCAAAGGGTTTTCCAGAGGCGGCAGCATTTAGAGATAGAGTAAATAGGATAGAAGATACAGTAGAAATGCGAGAGGCTATAAATAGTTTTTTTATTTAAATTTGATCTTTGTATCTATCTCTAATTTCAAGAAATTTATCTAAATTATTTAAAAACAGTTCTGCTAATATTGGGTCAAAATGCTTTCCTTTTTCTTTTTGAAAAAGTTCTAATATTTTGTCTAATTCCCATGCTTTTTTATATGCTCGCTCACTTCCTAATGCATCAAACACATCGGCTATGGCAGTAAT
>JALVAU010000273.1 GCA_027011025.1 Campylobacteraceae bacterium
CTTATATATAATCCGTCAATAAAGGAAAAAATATGATAAAAAAAATATCTATAGTAGTTATAGTAGCTATCATTGCAGTAGTTGCTTATATAAGTATACCCTCTAAAAAGCCTCAAAACACACAAATTAAAAAGTTTTTGACAAAAGGTGATTCATATATCCCTTTTACATTAAAAAATTTAAAAGGGGAAGAAGTCAGCACCAAGGATTTAAAAAATAAGGTTATCTTTATAAACTTTTGGGCTACATGGTGTGCGCCTTGCAAAGAAGAGATGCCCTCAATGCAGGCACTCTATGACAAATTAAATAAAAAATATCCAAATCAATTTGCTATGCTGGCTGTAAATATTGATACTCAAGATGTACCTTTGACAGTACAAATGTACGCTCTGAATTTAAAACTCAATTTTCCAATACTTTTAGACACAGATGGTAAAATCAAAAGTAAGTACAATACAACAGGTGTTCCTGAAACTTTCATAATAGATAAAAATGGTAAAATCTTTAATACATATATAGGCTCAGTGGATTGGAATAAACCAAAATACTACAAAGATATTGAGAGTTTGCTCAAGTAGCTCTCAATTACTTAAGGGCACCTCTAACAACCACATACTAGGCTTCTATCAGTATATAGGGTTGTTAGAGGTGCCCCTTAAGCCATAATCAACCAAATTGCCGTCTAATGTCTTTAAAAAATCATATATAAGATTGATTTGCTCATTATTTAGCTCATCATTTATTTCGTATTGACTCTCTATCTTTATGACATCTTTTAGATTTTTAACCATGCCATTGTGATAATACGGTGCTGTTTTTGTTATATTTCTAAGAAGTGGGACACGAAAAAGATATTTATCATCTTTTCCTTTGAAATTACCGATATTTTTAAACCCAAACATCTTTCCGTGCTTCGGAAATCTTTGTATATTTTCTGCACCCAATGCCACGCCATAGTGACACTCTACACAGCCTTTGCGTATAAAAAGCTTCAAACCCTCTTTTGCATTTTTAGAGATTGCTGTGTCATTACCGTCTAAAAAGTCATCATATTTTCCTCTCGTGAGCAGAGTCCTTTCGTAGGCTCCTATGGCTTTTTTGACATCACTAAAGGTGATATTGCCATCAAAAACCTCTTTGAAACTCTCTTTGTACATTGGATTTTTACTAAGTCTTTCAACCAACTCTTTTGGAGTTAAATTCATCTCAAAATGAGCTTGAATTGGTCCACCTGCTTGTTCCTCAAGACTCTTTGCTCTACCATCCCAAAAGAGAAACTTTGCATTTGCAGTATCTAGCACAGTTGGAGAATTTAGGTGTTTTGGATTTTTTCTGTTTTTAAAGCCTATGGCTGTAGGCAGGTTGTCATCTCCACCCTCACCTATTTTGTGACAAGATGCACAAGTGATAGATTCATCTCTTGAAAGAAGTGGCTCAAAAAAGAGTGTTCTTCCTAGGTTTATCTTTTTTGTACTCATACGATTTTTTGGGTTATCAAATAATTTTAGCAGTTGGCTATAACTTTTAGGGGTAGATTTCAAGTTGTTTTGTTTTGCCAAAGATCTTAATTCACTACTGCTCATACCTCCACCATACAACAAAAAAAGTGAAGATATAAGCAAAGATGAGAGAAAGATTTTCATTCTAGTACATCAGTAAAAACTGCCTTTGCCCCTTCTTCAAAAAGTTTAAGCTTATCTTTTTTATCGTTTACCGTGAATATATTCACAAATATTCCAGCATTGCTTAGATCTTTTATCAAATCTGAATCTGCTATTTGTAAAGCAGGATTATAACTTCTGACTCTTAACCTTTTTAAGTGTTTTACCAAATCTTTTGAATGAATTTTTTCTTCTAATGCCGCTGTATCAATATTTGGATTGATTTTAAAAGCTTGCCTTAAATATTTATGATTAAAAGATGACAACAGAACCAAATTTACCATGACATTTTTTTCGATAAGGTCTATTATAGTTTTTACAGCTGTTTTATCATAAGCTGTTCTAGAGAGATCTTTTATCTCTATATTTATAGGAAAATTATGTTTTTTAAAAATTTTCAAAACTTGATCTAATGTCAATATTCTTTGGGTTTTTAGAGCTTTTAACTCTTCTACTGTAACAGTTCCATCCTCTATCGTTTTAAAGGGGTCATCTTTTAAAAACCAAGAACCAAAGTCCAACTTTAGGAGCTGTTTATATGTATAATCCCTAACTCTATAAGGCTTCTTAAACTCTTTGAATTCTTTTACATTGCTAGTTCGTTCAAGCGTATTATCGTGTATAATAACAGGAACTCCATCTTTACTAAATGCAACATCCAACTCTATAAAATCACTATTTTTCATAGCTTCTTTGAAAGCCGACATAGTATTTTCCGGCCTAATAGACCTAGCTCCCCTATGTGCAACAATAAGCTTTTTATTTTTATCAAAATTTTCCCAAAATCCCATTTGTCTCTCCGAAAATATAATTTTAAAAATATATCATATATATACTTTAATTTTATTTTGTGTTGAAGATTAATTTTTACGGTGCTATAATGTTCGTTTTCACAATAAAAGGAGTTCTCTTGGAATCTATTAACTTAAACCACCTTTTCCCCACTAAAACATCAAATTTTACCAAAGATGAAATTTTTGATGTGGCAGTTGTTGGCGCCGGTGTTGTAGGGTGTGCTATCTTCAAAGAGTTTTGTGAACAGGGTGCAAAAACAGTCCTTGTTGAAAAAGCAAATGATATACTTGATGGTGCAAGCAAAGGCAATAGCGCCATACTGCACACAGGTTTTGATGCTCCGCCAGATACACTAGAGCATAAATGTGTTCAAAGAGGATACGAGGAGTACATGAAGATAAAAGATGACTACAATCTCCCTTTCTTAAACACAAAAGCTTTAGTAGTCGCATGGAATGATGAACAGCTAGGCAAACTAGATGCAATACTACAAAAAGGCTTGGGAAATGGAGTAAAAGAGCTAGACTTACTAACTCATGAACAGATTATAAAAAGAGAACCAAATCTTTCACTTGATGCAAAAGGGGCTATTTTGGTTCATGGAGAGTCTCTTATAGACCCATGGAGCGCACCTTTGGCATATGTAAAAAAAGGTATAAACTGTGGTGGCAAAATCGCATTTTCTCACGAAGTCAAAGATGGACACTATAATGGCAAATACTGGGAGTTACAAACATCACAAAAACCGATAAATGCAAAAGTCATAATCAATGCAGCAGGACTCTACGGTGATATAGTAGATAAGATAAAAGGCACACAAGACTTTAAAATCATCCCAAGAAAAGGTCAGTTTGTTATATTTGACGAGACAGCATACAACCTCATAAACTCTATCATTTTGCCTGTACCTACCAAAAGGACAAAGGGTGTTGTCATCACAAAAACCGCTTTTGGCAATATCTTAGTAGGGCCAACAGCAGAAGATCAAGAGAGTAGAACAGACTCTCAAACAGTAAAAGAGACTCTTGAAGATTTAAAAAATAAAGCATTCCATATGCTCCCTGCTTTGAAAAATCACAAAGTAACAGCAACTTTTGCAGGACTAAGACCGGCTAGTGATGAGGCATATTATAGAGTATCCATAAATGATGAGAAAAACTGGATAACAGCCGGGGGGATAAGATCGACTGGACTCACATCTTCTTTGGGGCTTGCAAAACATATATTTGAACTTCATGATACAAGATACGAAAAAAGTCCAAAAGCGGATGAGAAAGTAACCGTACCGAATATCAGTGAATTTGCACCAAGAGATAATCAAAAAGAGGGGTATGGAAAGATAGTCTGCCATTGCGAATGTGTAACCGAGCGAGAAATCAAAAATGCATGTCACGGTGAACTCGGAGCTGGAAATGTTGGCGGACTAAAAAGAAGAACAAGGGCCATGATGGGTAGATGCCAAGGTTTTAACTGCGAAGCTGCCGTCACTCAAATCTGTAAAAATGAGGTAAAAAATCATGAATAACATACAAATTGCCATCATCGGCGCAGGACCGGCAGGACTTAGTGCGGCACTAGAGCTTAAAAAACTAGGATATGACGATTTGCTTGTATTTGATAGAGAAGATGAAGCGGGTGGCACACCTAGACATTGTGGCCATTTGGGATTTGGTATGTTTGAGTTTAAAAGAGTCTTATCGGGTCCGGATTATGCAAAAAAGCTAGCTAAATTGGCGATAGATAGTGGAGTAAATATAAAATTAAAATCCACTCTAACCAAGGTAGAAAACGGGGTATTAACTTTTAGTACACCTGAGGGCATAAAACAGTATAAACCTACATGTACACTTTTTGCTCTTGGCGCAAGAGAAACTCCAAGACCGGATAGACTGGTTTCAGGCACTAGAAGTCCCAACATCATCACTACAGGAACTTTGCAAAGATTTGCTTATCTGCAAAAAATCAAACCTTTTAACAAAGCTGTTATAATAGGGAGTGAGATAGTCAGCTTTTCCGCCATCATGAGTGCAAAGCATGCCGGCATAAAAATCGAAGCAATCATAGAAGAAAAAGATGAAATAGACTCTTTTTGTGTCATCAAATATATGGTTAAGTACCTATTGAAAATTCCTGTGCTCACAAATACAAAACTTAAAAATATAAATGGTGAAGATAAAAAAGTCACCAGCGTAAGTGTATCAACTGATGAGGGCGAAAGAGAAATACCATGTGATGGTGTTATATTTACCGGTCAATTTATACCAGAGAGTTCAATCATGCAAAAATCTTTTGATGATTTTAACTTTAGCAATAATTCGCTCTATATTTCACAAAATTTTCAAGCCAAAGATGATGGCTTCTTTGTCGCAGGAAATGCTCTAAGAGGTGCCTTGGCAGCTTTTAAATGCTATTTTGAGGGTAAAAAAGTGGCAAAAAATATCCATGATTTTATAAGATTTAAGCACCAACCCGAACTTATCAAAATAGAAGCTGATGAAAATATATCTTGGTATTATCCAAGTATGATAGATTTGAAATCACCTACAAAACAGCATTTAACTGCTCTTAGACTGAAAAAAAGAGCAAAAGGAGCGATAAAAGTTCTGCTAAACGGCAGGATGATTTACAAAAAAAACATACATGCATTTCCATTTATGAGCATAAATATACCATGGAAAGATATAGAGTTAAAACCACAGGATGTGATTAAGCTGGAGTTTGTAAATAATTAACGCTCCCAAATAAAGGGCACTTCTAAAGTCTATTGTGCTTACGAATCTGTATTGGTGGGAAGTTCCCAAATGCTTTTCACCAACATTTACATATAAATATTTGCTATCTCTCTAGCAAACAAATACTGTTTATTTTTAATCGACCTTGCACACTATACTACAAACTCTAAATCTTTTGATAAATATGAAATCCTTTCTCATAAAGTAAAAATAATTTTTTATTAATCCCATTTGCATCAGCATGACCAAGAAATAAAAAACCTTTCATATTTAATATTTTATAAAAAATGTTATAACATTTTTGCTTATCTAATTCATTAAAATAGATAAGCATATTTCGTGAAAAAAGTATGTCAAAATGTCCAAGCTTTTCAACAATAGAGTCATCAAAAATATTTGCTTGTAGAAAATATGAATTTTTACGCAACGCATCATCTATTTTATAAAGGTTGCCTACCTTTGTGAAATAAGTCTTAAGCAAGTGCTTAGGGAGTTTCTTGACGCTTCTTTGTGCGTAAAGCCCTGTTTTTGCTTTAAATACCATCTTAGAGTCAATATCTATGCCAATGAGTTCAATATTCAATTTCTCAAGAAGGTTAGCAGTATCTAAAATTGCAAGCATAATGGAATATAGCTCTTCCCCACTCGAACATGGTGCCACTAGAATGCGAACTACGGGAATTTTATTGCTCTGAATAAATTGTGGTAGAATCTTTTGAGTTAGGATGCTAAACTGCTCAAACTCTCTCCAAAAGTATGTTTCATTAATAGTCACTGCATTAGTAAGGTCCTGTATTAAATCTTCATCTTTTTGGTATCTAATACGATGATAGAAACTATTAAAATCATTAATATCATGCTCTAAAAAAACATCTTCTATTTTTCTCTGAAAGCGGTGTAATTTACTATATTCTAGTTCTACACCAGTCCTTTTTTGCAAGAAATTAGCAAGTTTCTCTAATTCTTGATCAGTAAGAAAAGTTTTTTTACTGTCCATAATGTATTATCTCATCGAGTATCTTAGTAAAAGGTAGCACTTTTGTAGCACCACCACGCTGTGCTGCCTCTTTTGGCATTCCATAAACAACAGCACTCTCATGACTCTCCGCTAGTGTATATGCTCCCGCCTTTTTAAGAGCCACCATACCATCTGCACCATCATCACCTATTCCTGTAAGCTCCACAGCTAAGATATTTTTTACAGGAAGCATATCAGCTGCAGAAAAAAACATCTCATCAACAGATGGAGTAAAAAAACGCTCTCGTGTATTTGGTGAGAGCACACAAGTATAATGCTTTAGTTTTTTACGAAAATGAAGGTGCTTGCCACCTTTTGCAATAATAACTCTTGATCTTTTTAATTCTAGACCATTATCTGCTTCAAGGACTTCTACTTTAGAGAGCTTATCAAGCCGTTTTGCAAAGTTTGCTGTAAATTCTTCTGGCATATGTTGCACAACACATAAAGCATGTGGATAATTCTGTGGTAAGTTTTTGCATATAGCTTCTATGAGTCTTGGTCCTCCCGTTGAAGCTCCTATCAAGACAAACTTCATATCTATATCTATATCGATACCAATTATTTTTTTTGAGGGTATAAATTGTTTTTGCTCTATCTTTTTTGGAAGCACTTGAAGTACTTTTTTTACTTTTTGCAAAATCTCTTTAGAAATTTTAGCAATTTCTACACTATTCTTTGGTTTTGGAATATAATCAATTGCACCAAGCTCAAGAGCTTGAAATGTAACATCAGCGCTTTGGCTTGTAAAAGAACTTATCATTAAAACACGAGTCGGTTTTTCTCTCATTAAAATTTTAAGCGTCTCTATGCCGTCAAGTATAGGCATCTCTATATCAAGTGTTACAAGGGAGTAGTGTTGTGTCTTTATTTTATCAAGTGCTTCTTGCCCATTTTTTGCAAAATCTACCACATAGCCGGCATCTTCAAGCAATTTTATAAGGTAGCGACGAATAACAGCAGAATCATCAACGACTAAGATATGTTTTTGTATCATCAGACAAGTCCTGTTAAAAATTTTTCATTAAGCTTAACGATAATTTCATCATTATATACAATTGCACCAGAGACAATATCACTCTCTTGACTCTTAACTTCACTAATCGCACTTTTATCCAAATAGACAATATTGTCAATATCATCCACCAAAAATGCTACAATCTTTTTATTGCTTTGAATAAATACAATCTGTGTCTCATCTGCTCGTGTTGTTACTCCCAAAAAGCTATCAAGTTTTATAACACTCACTGCTTGATGGTTCCATGTCGCTATAAACTCTACATAGTCATTTGCGGCAATAGCAGAAGAGTGCGTTTTTGCTAGTGTTTCACTCTCTATAACCTGCCTAACATGCTCCATCCCAATAGAGTATTTTTTATTTGCAAAATAAAAAATAAGATACTCTCGATTATCTCCCGAGACTTTTTGCTGTATTATCTCTTCTTTATTTTTATCTTTTTTACTTTTTTTATTAAAATAGTAGAG
>JALVAU010000274.1 GCA_027011025.1 Campylobacteraceae bacterium
ACCTATAACTCTCTATGAAATATATAAATATTCAGATAAATTTCATATCTCTACCAAAGAGTCTCTAAATATATTGATAAGACAAAAGCTAGAAGATGCACAAATCAAAAAACTTCATATAAACGCTAGTGATTTTGAAGTAGAAAATTATATCAAAAAACTTGCAATCAAGAATGGCATCTCTGTGTTTCAATTTTTGCAGATGTTAAAAGATAAAAATATAGATGAAAACAACTATAGAAAAGATGTGAAAAAAAAGATAGAACAAGAGAAGTTATATAGAAAAATATTCTCTTCAAAAAATATAAGAGTTGACAAAAATGCTCTGAAGAGCTACTATGAAAAGAATAAAAACAGGTTTATAAAAGCTAGCAATTTTAGCGTTGTAGTATATGATAGTCCCTCAAAACAATCGCTAGAGAAAATCAAACAAAACCCTATGCTCTCTATGCCAGACATCAAAGTAAAGCCTATGCAGTTTTATGCAAACAAAATGGATAAAAAATTGGAAGGCTTGTTAAACCAAACCAAATCTGGTGAATTTACACCTATATTTAACATGGGCAATAAATTTACGATGTTTTATCTGAAACAAAAAAGCGGTGTGCAAACAATCCCTTTTAAAGAGGTACAAAACTACATATACTCACTTCTCTCATCCAAAAAAGAGAAAGCTGCGATAGATGATTATTTTGAAAAGATAAAATCAGTAGCAAACATAAAAGTATTAAGAAGACCAAGAAGTTAGGAAACAGCATGAATACATATGATAAGATAAGAAGATTTTGTAGAGTTTTTAGGATTTTTTTAGGCATAGTTTTAATTGGAGTTGGATTTTACTTGAGCAACCCCTGGTTTTATCTAGGAGTTATCCCTCTCATTGCTGGATTGGCAAACTTTTGCCCTCTTTGCATCATCAGCAAAAAATGCTCGATATGAAAATATGCCTCTTAGCTAGAGGCATATTTTCACTACTTAATATCTTGAGAGGTAATTTGTATCAAAGTTATTATTTATAAAATCTTTGTTATCCATCATTTTGAGATGAAAATCACGAACAGTAGCGATACCTTCTATTTGAAGTTCGATTAGTGCTTCTCTCATTTTTGCTATTGCCCTGCTTCTATCTTCTCCCCAAACAATAAGCTTTCCTATCATAGAATCATAACAACTAGGTATAACATAATTTTGATACAGATGTGAATCTACCCTTACATTTCTTCCTCCCGGTGCTATATATTTAGTCACTTTTCCGGGACTCGGTATGAATTTTATCGGATCTTCTGCCGTAATTCTACACTCTATAGAGTGACCATTGAGTTTTATCTCTTCTTGGCTTGGTAATTTTTCATCTTGCGCAACCCTTATCATCCACTCTATTATATCTATTCCACTAACCATCTCACTAACACAGTGCTCTACCTGGAGTCTGGTATTCATCTCCATAAAATAAAAATTTTTATCACTATCGAGTAGAAATTCAAAAGTTCCGGCATTTTCATAGCCTATATATTTGACAGCTTTTACTGCTACTTCATGAAGTTTTTCTCTTGTCTCCTCATCTAAAATCTGAGCAGGAGACTCTTCTATGAGCTTTTGGTGTCGTCTTTGCAAAGAGCAGTCTCTCTCGCCTATATGTATAGCATTGCCAAAAGTATCACCTATAATTTGCACTTCAATATGGCGGGGATCTTTGATAAATTTCTCCATATACAGAGTTCCATCACCAAATGCACTTTCACTCTCACTTTGTGCTGAAAGATATGCTATTTCCAAATCTTCCTCTTTTTCAACAACACGCATACCTCTACCACCGCCACCTGCACTGGCTTTTACGATAACCGGATAACCTATCTTTTGGGCAAGTTCTTTTGCTTCATTTATATCTTTGAGAGCTCCTTGGCTACCTTCTATAACAGGAACTCCGGCTTTTTTCATCACCTCTTTTGCCTTTGACTTATCACTCATTAAAACCATAGAATCCACACTAGGACCTATAAATTTTAGACCGTGAATTTTACAAATCTCAACAAAATCCTGATTTTCGCTTAAAAATCCATAACCCGGAAAGACAGCATCACAACCACTTATCTCGGCTGCACTGATGATGGCTGGCACATTTAGATAACTCTCATT
>JALVAU010000275.1 GCA_027011025.1 Campylobacteraceae bacterium
GACCCCTTCCCACACTAAACCCTGACCCCTTCCCACACTTCCCATCCATAGTTCTCCCCGAAGGGTGCAGTGCGTTTGTCCATACTCTTCGTTGGATTTTCTTGAATTAGCTTTGAGCTAGTCCTATGAAAATCCGCCTTGATTATGAACAAAATCACTACATCAAATATTTAGGATATTGTCTGGTGGAGTAATAATGTGAATTGGTATTAATTTTTAACTCCAGCTACTTTCAAAGCAGAATCTATATACATCTCTCTCATCTTTTTGGCAATTTTGCCTGGTTTGCCGTCTCCTATCTGTTTGCCGTTTATCTCTATGATAGGTAGAACAAATGTGGTAGCACTTGAGAGAAATGCTTCATCAGCCTCTAGTGCTTCTTTAACACTAAAGAGTCTTTGTTCAAGCTCTATTTTATGCTCTTTTGCTAGCTCTATCAAAATCTTTCTTCTGATACCTGAGAGTATAGAATTAGATAGTGGTCTGGTGATAATTTTGCCGTCTTTTACTATATAGGCGCTTGATGATGTTCCCTCTGTCACAAAGCCGTCTTCGACCATCCATCCCTCAAATGCTCCCTGCTTTGAAGCCTGTTCTTTTGCCATGCACTGTCCAAGTAGTGCTATGGATTTTATATCTCTTCTTTTCCATCTTATATCGTCAACAGTGACTACCTTGACTCCACTTTTGGCGTATGGAGAGTTTATAATCTCTTTCTTAAAACCAAATGCCATAACAGTTGGAGTTACATCTTTTGGATATCCAAAGTCACGAGGAGCAACACCACGAGTTACCTGCATATAGACCCCTCCTTCTTCTATATGATTTCTCTTTATGAGTTCATCTATCATTAACAAAAACTCCTCTTTATTCATCGGCCAAGCAAGTTCTAGCTCTTTTAGGCTTCGTTCAAATCTTTGCAAAAATGGTTCTTTGTCGAGGACTGTTTTTGCAACAACAGGCACAACTTCATAAACACCATCACCAAAGACAAATCCTCTGTCAAATATAGAGACTTTTGCCTCGCTCTCATCCATGTAACTTCCATTTAAAAAAACTGTTTTACTCATTTATCCATCCTATTTTAAATATTTTTCTAAAGATTCTATTGAATCAATATTATGTTTTTGCAAGTCTATTTCAAGATGTAGACATAATAAAGAGTTTCTCTTGAAAATTTTATCTACCGCCTTTAAAATAAACTCTTTTTCCCCTAATACCGCAAAATCATCCCCATGAATTCTAAACAACAAGGCATCAGGATAGGTCTCTTTTAAAACATTTGCTACTTTTATTAAGAAATCATCCCCTTTTGCCCAACCATACTGTTTATTGTATCGTTGAAAATTTTTTGATAGTATGATCTGTAATTTTTTATACGAATTTGTAAATTTATTCTTATTTAAAATTAAATCTAAATAACTTCTATTGTAAATTTGAGTAAGCTGATCTTTGTAAAAGTATGAAAATCTCTCTTTTTCCATCTCATCTGATGGCTCTTGGGTGATGTCTTGCTCAATTTTTATATCTTTTAGAGCGATTAATGATGCTTCTACCACACGCTTGTCAAATTTTATACCCCCTAGTGACTCTATCTCTTCTAAAGCCTCTTTTGGTGTTTTTTTAGCTTGGTAAATTCTGCTAGTTGTCATGGCATCAAATGAGTCTGCTACACCCATTATCTTTCCAAATAGATTTATTTCATCGCCTTTTAGTCCTTGGGGATATCCACTGCCATCTACTCTCTCGTGGTGAACTTTGATGATATCTGCTATCTTTTTAAACAGTGGATACCTTGCAAGCACTTCATATCCTAGCTTTACATGTAGCTGTATGATTGAGTATTCTATCTTATTTAATTTTCCTGGTTTTAAGAGGATAGAGTCAGGTATGGCTATCTTTCCTATATCATGTAATATACCAGCTTCATACAGATCGTCAAGCTCTTTTTGGTTCATATTTAACTCTTTGCCTATAAGCTTGCAATACTCCGCTACTCTTAGTGAGTGACCGCCTGTGTAAGTATCTCTTTTTTCTGTTAAGTCAACTAGCGTGAGCAGAGCATCTTTATAGTTTTTGATCTTCTCTTTTTCCATTTCTCTGGCTTTAAGAGTCCTTGCATAGACTAATTGTTCGAGTTTTTCTTCATAAAGTCTGTTCTCTTTCGACTCTTTTATTGATTTTGCCATCTTGTATATAACTTCGTTGATTTGAGCATAATCAAATGGCTTTAGTATGTATCCGTCTATGCCTATCTCTATAGCCTTTAGAATATTTTGGCTATTTGAATAGGCAGAAACTATCAAAATCTTTTGTCTTTTGTCTATCTCTTTTATCTTTTTAGACATATCTAGCCCATTTAATTTTGGCATGAATATATCTGTTATGACTATATCATAGTTAGAGTTTTTGTACTTATCTAGTCCCTCTAGTCCATTTTCTGCTTCATCAACCGAGCCAAAAAACTTTGAAAAATAGATGAGGGCTTGATGTCGAATTTTTTGCTCATCTTCAATATATAAGATGGACAAATCTTTACAGACTTCTTTTAGTGCTTGTAGGTTATTCATGTTTATCTCCTAAGCCAATAGGCACTTCTAATATAAAACAGGCGCCCTCACCCCTGTTTTCCGCCCAAATGCTTCCTTGGATATGTTTTTCCATAATTGTTTTAGACATATATAATCCTATACCTGTACCATTTTTTTCATCTTTTGTGCTAAAGTATGGTTCAAAAATTCTATCCATTAACTCCTCTTTTATACCTCCTGCATTATCACAAAATTCAAAAATTACTCTATCGTCTTTTTTATAGGTATACAGAGTGACTTTTCTGACTTCTACATGACTGGTGACTAGTGCATCTTTTGCATTATTTAGTATGTTTATAAATACTTGTAAAAGTTCATTGCTATATGTATTGATTTCTATAGCTGTATCTCCAAGAAAATCTAGCTCTATATCATTGTTTTCAAAGGATTTTCCCATAAGCCTGTATATATCATCAAAAAGCTCTTGTATTAAAAAGATCTCCTTTTCTTTATCCGGCTTGAAGAAATTTCTAAAGTCGTCTATAGTTTGAGATAGGTATTTTGTCTCATTTAGTATCTCGCTAGAGCACTCTTTTATACTCTCTTCTTTTAATTCATCTAGTTCCATATCTATTATGATGTTACTTACAGCCATAGAGATAACACTAAGAGGCTGTCTCCATTGGTGGGCAATCATACCTATGATTTCACCCATAGCAGCCTGCTTTGACTGGGCTAATAAAATCTTATTTGTCTCTTGAAGTTCCTCTTCTACCTGAATTCTTTTTATTATCTCTTCTGTCAACTCTTTTTTTGATGCTGTTGTCTCTTTTAAATTTTGTAGCATATTTTTAAAAGAGGTAGCTAGCTCTCCAATCTCATCATTTGATTCTACTACTATCTCTATGTCTCTTTCCCCTTTTCCGATCTTTGTTGCTGTCTCTGATAGCCTTTTAAGGGGTCTGCTTATTTTGTCTATTGTGACAAAGAGAAATATAGATAAAAACAAGATAAAGCCAAGAGCGATATTGATGATTCTTCTTAAATCGTTCAATATAAAATTAAAAATCCTATTTTTATCTATCTTGATGACAATATGCCATATCTCTCCATCGTTACCCAAGAGATGGTCTATACTGCTTTTTTTACCCCCAAATACTATATCCGTGTCTCTTAATGAGATTTTTATTGGAGCATAAGATACTATATAGTTTTGGCCATATGTATTTATGTCGATTACTCCTGTTTTTAGGGTTTTTAATTTTTCTACTATCTTTTTTGAGAGTTTTGTGCTAAGTGGCGGAAGACCCTCTTCATAAACCACCTCTCCTTTTGTTCTAGCCACTAGTGCTTTATCAAATCTATCGTTATTATGCTCTTTTATCACTTGGGCAAGTGCAGAGTGAACATTGATATTTGCTTTGAGTATTCCTATGACAACACCATTTTTTTTGATAGGGATAACAAATCCTAAAACATAGCCACCCACACTGTCGTCAAAACCTCTATCATCCAAAAATACTTTTCCATACCCATAGTCATAACTCTCTTTCCACCAATACTTATAAGCATGCTTAAATGTAGTTAGTTTCTCTGTAGAAGCTACGACAGCTCCATATCTGTTGGTTATAAATATCTCACCGTATAAGCCCGGAAACATATCTAATTGAGCTTTTAAGTATTTTGCTAGTTTATTGTGGATATATGGTTTGAAAAAAGGATCATTTATGTCTTCTGTATTCATCCATTTTTTATTTGTTTGTGCTATCTTTTTTTCTCTCATCTCTTTTGAGAAACTTTTATAGTATTTATTACTTTTCTCAAGTTGGTTTTCTACTATGAAGGCACTTTTCATTGTCTGTACCATATGCAGATCATCTAGCAAATTTTGTTCGATATGAAATGCTAAGTCTTGAGCATCGTCATATAGTTTTTCTCTTGCAAATTTCTCTCTGCCTTGCAGTAAAAAATTTGCATAAAAGAGTGCTATAGCTATAATGGAAACTAAAGATATGGTTGTGATTACAAATGTGATTTTATATCTGAGTTTCATTTTATTTCCTCTTGTGTTACCAAGGAGTTTAGACTTTTGTTGCTTTTCCAAGATATGCTTTTTAAGTCATTTGTAAAATCGCTATAGTGTTTGTAGTTGAATCGTGGATTTATTACCTCGTAAAATTTTTGAGGATTATTTTTAAGAATTTGGAGTGCTTTATCAAATATTTTTTTGATTTTAGCTATCTTTTCTTGATGCTTTTGGGCATATTTTTTGGAGACAAGAAGTGCATCAAAGATGGTAAGATTCAAACTCTTTGCAGTATCTAGTACTCTAAAACCTCTCTTTTTTAGATTCTTGTCATTTGGCTTATAAACAACCAACAAGACAGGGTTTTTTTTCATTTTAAGTTTTAAAAATTTTCCTGCAGAGGTATTTATAAGATTTGTATTTTTCTCTTCTATTTTATAAGTTTGCAGGAATTTTTTGACAAGTAGGCTGTTTACACTATTGGTCTCCTCATAAATATCTATATTTTTAGAGCCTCTTAGTTCATCAATACTTCTATTGCTGTATATTAAATCTCCTCCTTTTGAGATATCTAAGAGCTTTATAGCTTGCAAATCTTTTTTTACTCTCTTTGCCTCTTTGTACTCATAATTTGTTCCTCCAAAGATGTCAATGGAGCCTTTTTTATAATACTCTAGAGTTTGTCCTAGTGACATGGTAACTACAAACTTTATACCATTTTGCCTAAGCCAATCTTTTTCAAAGGCATAATACAAAGGAGCATACCCTATCCATAAATTTGCAGCAAGAACCGTAGGCTCTTCTATCTTCTTTTGACAGCCTGAGAATAAAAATATAATCAAAATAAAAAATTGTAGTATATATCTGCTTTTCATTAGTATATACTCCCCATAAGATCACCACCGCACTCTAAGTTCTCAAACCAAGATAGAAATTGTCTGTAATTATCACCTTTTAGCACAGAGCCATGTTGAGGTGCCATAGTCTCAATGTCATATTTTCTAACCTCTTTAACCCACGCTTTGCAAAATCTATTTCCTGCCAAGAAGCTCTCGTTTATCTCTTCGTTATCAAAACTAAAAACTATACATTTGTGATCCTCATCACTATAGATTGTCTTTTCGTTTTGCATTTTATAATCCTTTAAACTCTCTTATTAGCGCCATTTGTCTTCTTGCGATATAGTCTATCATCTGTTTTTTTATATCTGTTGGAAGATCAAAAGTAGTTACTACTCTAAACTCCTTACTCTTCTCTTCTATCTTTAAAATTTTACCTTTTGTGCTTATGTCTAATTGTGATTTTTTACTGCCAAGTTTTAATTTTAGTAACAGTTCATTGCCTATCTTCATTCCTGCAGGCAGCGATGAAAACGAGAGGTTGCAACCCTCTATGCTTATATCCACTATCTTGATATCAAACCTTATCTTAGTAGTGTTAAAAAATACCTCAATTACGCTTTCATCTTCTGGCATAACTCGTACATATTTTTGTTCTGAAGGTAGATGTTGTATGAAATTATAATCATTCAGAGTTACCATTTGAGTATCAAAATTTATATTTACAAGTTTGCACTCTAGAGCTTTAGGTAGTAGTTCGGCTTCTAAAATTGTTTTTTTATCTATATGTATGGCTCTTTGTTGCAGATATGTTGTCTTTATACTCATCTGTTGCGCTGTTATCTCTTCTATGGTGCCTGTGTTTGAGATAGA
The DNA here is from genome assembly GCA_027011025.1 of Campylobacteraceae bacterium. Classification (GTDB taxonomy): domain Bacteria; phylum Campylobacterota; class Campylobacteria; order Campylobacterales; family Sulfurospirillaceae; genus JAADIZ01. Next base: position 6,270 of record JALVAU010000275.1, read on the forward strand.
TAAACCTTTGTATGAGTTGTATAACCTTATTTTTGATTTGTTTCTTTTTAGTACATGCAAGATATTTATCATTTTGATCTTCTCTTGATCTATCTGTTCACTCTCTGGGAGATCTTGAGTGTATTCTTTTAATAATCCTAGCTCGGTAATATCATCAAACGAGAGGATATAATAGTCATATTTGCCTGGAATCTTGCTAGATTTTAGGGCGAAATGCCTATTTTTCCCATCTCTACCCCTTATCTTGACACTAAAAAGTCTATTTTCATTTTCTTTTACAGTATCTAGCCAATCTGTTTTATCTTTTTTATATAAGAACCCCTCTTCAGGTAGAAGAACTTTTGAAAAATCTTTAAAAAAATCCTTAAATTCTTGCTTGCTATCCATAGAGAAAAAATCCAAACATTTTTTATTTGCAATTAGGACTTCATCTTTTTGTATCAAAATTAACATATTATTTTGATATTCAAATGAATCTACTGTATATCGTTCAAAAAGTTTCATATCATGTTGATTATTTATCTCTTCTATTGTGTCTATTAAAGTATTTACAAGTGTCTCTATTGGAATAGGTTTGTTTAGATATTTTGCTATGCCAATCTCTATAGACTTTAGAAGATAAGTTGTTTCACTAAATGCCGAAGCCACGATGATTTTTATATCTTGGTCTAGGTTTTTCATCTTTCTTGCCATATCTAATCCACTCATTTTTGGCATTTTTATATCAGTGATGACTATATCTGGAGAGTTTTCTTTAAATATTTCAAAGCCCTCTTGCCCATCATTTGCAACAAGAACATGAGAGAAAAATTTCTTTAAGATTTTGGATGCTTGATGTTGGAGTCCAGTATTGTCTTCGACATACAAAAGGGTAAAATCTTTTGCCAGTTTTGCTAATTTTTTATAGTTGTTTTTTTCATCCATAGTGACTCCAAAACAGTAAGCTGATATATTCTACCAATTATTGGTTATATAATTTCTTAAAATAGTTATCTATTTTTTAAATTAAACAACTAGAGACAAGTGCCCTGTATGCCTCTTTTATCCTCTTTATACCATCTTGAATCTGTGTGCACGAAGAGCTTGTGAAATTCAATCTTGCATAAGATGATGACTTTGTTTCACTGAAAAATGTCTCTGCCGGTACAAAAGCAACACCTTTTTTGATGGATGACTCAAAGAGCTTCATGCTGTCTATGTCTGTGAATTTTATCCAAAAAAACATACCCCCTTTTGGTATGTCAAACTCTATATCATCCCCAAACTCCTCTTCTAGAGCATTGGCCATGCAGTCTCTTTTGTTTCTATAGTCCTCTATAAGGCTCTCTACATGTAGAGATAGTTTTTTGTTCTTTATTAAGTTTACTGCTATATATTGGAAGAATCTTGAGCTTTGTAAGTCTGAGTTT